>NZ_DASVYD010000044.1:0-58306 GCF_036392335.1 Vitreimonas sp. | reverse complement strand
ACAGCGAGGGCCATTGCGCGAACACGCCGAGCGCCATGAGCGACGCAACCGTCATCATCAGCGGAAAGTACGAGAACAGCCTGTCGGCCGGCGTCATCATGCGGCGTCGCTGCGCACAGCGCCCGCGATCAAGGCGTAGAGCTCGTCGCCGCCGCGCGCGGCGCGCAGTTTCTCGCGCATATCGGCGTGGCGGAAAAAGCGCGAGACCCGGGCCAATGCCTTCAAATGATCGCCGCCGCGATCTGGCGGGGCGAGCAGCAGGAAGACAAGGTCGGCAGGCCGACCGTCAAGCGCGCCGAAATCCTGCGGCGGGTCGAGACGCGCGAAGGCGCCGATCGGGCCCTTAAGCCCAGCGACAGGTGCGTGGGGAATGGCGACGCCTTCGCCAACGCCCGTGCCGGAGAGGCGCTCACGCAGCAGCACGGCGTCGAACGCCACCCGTGGGTCGATGCCAGCGGCTTTGGCCAGCGCCTCGCACAGCATCTGGATTGCCTGACGCCGGGATGTGGCCAAGGCCCGCGGCAGAATCGCTTCTGGCGCGACAAGATCGCTAAGGTCGTTCATTCCCTCACCCAGTTTGGCCCGCCCGTGCATGGACGGCGCCAAAACGTGCCTTGAACCCCCAGGTTCCTCTTAACCCGTTCCGTTGACCTTCGTGTGACCATTGGCGCGTTCCGGGTCGATCCAGCCGATGTTTCCGTCAGAACGCCGATACACAAGGTTAAGACCGCCATTTGCGGCGTTTCTGAATAGAAGCGCCGGACTTTCCGACAGATCCAGCTGCATCACTGCCATCGAAACGGTCATGGTGCGGACCGAAACCGCAGTTTCGGCGATCACCAACGGGCCGGACTCTTGCTCATTCGCCGACGCGGTCTCGTCGGCTTCTTCCTCGTCCTTTAACGGGGCGAGCACATACGCGGTCGCGCTCTCGGCGGGAAGGGGGGATTTGTTGTCGGCGTGGTGGTTTTTCAGCCGACGCTTGTAACGCCGCACGCGTTTTTCAAGCTTCTCCATCGCGTCGCTGAAGGCCGAATGGGCGTCGCCCGCGTGACCCTGCGCCTGAAGCGATATGCCGGAAGAGAGATGCACGACGCAATCCACGTCGACGCCGGCGCCGCCATTCTTGCCCACGGTGACAACTGCATCCGTGGCGCGGCTGAAATACTTACCTACTCCGCTTGAAAGCTCGCCCTCTATTCGGGTTCGCAGCGCTTCGCCGACATCCATCTGCCGTCCGGCGACTTGTATGCGCATATAGGAGCCTCCTTTGGTTCACGCTGCGACGCAGCGGGGGCTCTCGGGGCGTCGCTCCGCCCCCCAAGAGCGCCCCGATGCCTAATAAAAAAGGTAGGCCCGCGAACAGGTTGGGTCAACGATCACAGCCCGAAAAGAGCGCCAGAAATCGTGAGTCAGCAATAGCGACGGGCGTATCTGGACAGTGCCAAACTGGCGCCCCATTTGCGTCAACGTAAACGGCGCGGCGGGTTTGACGCAGCCCGCTTGGGGGAAAGCGCATGAGCGCCGAAATGGATGCGCCCGCCGGGGTGAAGCCTGCGGCACAATGGCTCGACTTCATCGCCATTATCGTCTGCACGCTGGCGTGGGGCACGACATGGTTTGCGATCACGCTGCAATTAGGCGTCGTCGATCCTGTTATCTCGATTACATATCGCTTCGCGCTCGCGGCGGCGCTGTTGTTTGCATGGTGCGCGCTGCGGCGTGAGAAGATCGCGCTCAATCGCGCGCAGCACATGGCGGCGTTCGGGGTCGGCGTCTTCACGTTCGTGCTGAATTATGTGTTCGTGTATTGGGCCGAGGAGCGCGTCGCGTCCGCGGTTGTCGCGGTGCTGTTTGCCGCGCTCGCCTTCTTCAACCTGATCGCGTTTCGCGTGGTGTTCGGCCAGCGCGCGCCGCTCTTGGCGTGGGGCGCGGCGGGCCTTGGCGTCTTGGGCGTGGCCTTGCTCTCGTGGGAAGAGCTGACCTCAGCGCGCATGGGCGAGGCGGCGCTGATTGGCTTGGGACTCACCTTCGCGGCTGTTCTCGCGTCCGCAGCCGGCAATGTGTATGCGCGCCGTGGCGAGATCGCCGGCGCTGGTGTCGCGAGCTTCACGGCGTGGTCGATGTCTTACGGCGTCATCGTGCTTGTGCTGTTTGCGTTGGCGACAGGCCGCGCCTGGCGCTTCGATCCAAGCTGGGGCTACGTGCTTTCGCTGCTGCACCTGTCGCTGGTCGGCTCGGTGGTGGCGTTTCTGCTCTATTTCGGCCTCGCGCGTCGGCGCGGCTATGCGACGGCGGCCTATATCTCGGCGCTGACGCCGCCGGTGGCGATGACGGTGTCGACCCTGTTTGAAGGCAAGAGCTGGGGCGTGTTGGCGCTCGCGGGCATCGTGCTCGTGCTGTTGGGTCAAGTGCTGTTGCTGCGGGCTAAGAAGACGGGCTAGGGCAGCGCGCGCAGCGCGGCTTCGACGCCCGGAAGCATCGCGTTATCTTCAGTGTTCGCACTCAGCTGTGCGTTGAGGTAGATCGTCTGCAGGAAGGCTTTGGCATTGTGGATGCGCGCAAGGCCCGCTTGGGACGCGTAGGGGCTTTCCCCGACATTGGCGAATTGCGCGAAATACGCGGTCCATTGTTCTTCGCTGATCAGACCACGTTGCGCCATGAAGATGATCGGCCGCGCCAGGCGCTCGCTTTCGCCATAGATGTAGAAATGGCCTTCGGGCGTGACCTGCGCGGCGATGGCGTCGGCGATGCGTTGGAGGTGGTCCGCGCTAAGCGCGGGGTTTAGTCCAAGCTGCAGCAGCAGGTCCGCACCGTGGGCGACGCCGTGGCGCCAGCCTTCGCGTTCATCGAAGCCGCGATAATCGCGTACCTGCGTGAAATATCTCAGCGCGCCGTCGAGCAGGCGCTGACGTGCGGACACATCGAGATACGCCTCGATCCGATCCGCACGCGCGACTTCACTCAGCACCAGCGCCGCGAACGGCGGCTCAAAGCCATTCGGATCATGTGCGACGAGCCGTGCTTCGAGATCAGTCGCCAACGCGCGCATTGTCTGCGGCGTCAGCTGACGCGCCCGCAGCCAGTGCGCATACGCCTCGAACGCGATGCCGTCGCGCATGCTTGGATCGGGGGACGCCAAGCATGGCGTAAGCGCCAGCGCCAAGCGATTGCGCGCGCGATCGTTGGGCATAGCCCATTGGTTGGCCTTCAGCGCATCGAGCTCTGCGCGCTCGTAACCCGCGGGCGGGCAGGAGAGCGGTTGCGCTTGTGCGCTGGCACAGGAGGTGATGGCGAGCAGTGTGGCGATGGCGAGGGGTTTCATGGGCGGCAAGCTGCGCCCACCATCTTTGCGTGTAAGTGTGCTTGCGACGAGCGACCTTGTTACGCGACGAACTAGATCCCGTGCGCCAGCTTCCGCTTGCGTTCGACGCTGCTCGGAATACGCAGGCTTTCGCGATATTTCGCGACCGTGCGGCGGGCGATGTCGATGCCTTTTTCGCGCAAGATTTCGACGATGCGGTCGTCGCTGAGAATCTCTTCCGCGCTTTCGCCGTCGATCAGGCCCTTGATCTGGTAGCGCACGGCTTCGGCCGAGTGCGCTTCGCCGCCGTCGGCGGAATTGATCGAGGCGGTGAAGAAATATTTCAGCTCGAACACGCCGCGTTCGCAGGAGAGATATTTGTTCGAGGTGACGCGGCTGACCGTGCTCTCATGCATCTCGATCGCGGCGGCGACGGTCTTCAGGTTGAGTGGGCGCAGATGCGCGACGCCCTGCACGAAGAACGCATCCTGTTGGCGCACGATTTCGCGTGCGACTTTGAGGATCGTCTTGGCGCGCTGGTCGAGGCTCTTCACCAGCCACGACGCGTTGGCGGCGCACTCGGTGAGGAATTGCTTGTCTTCTTCGCGCTTGGCCGTTTTCGACACGGTCGCGTAATAGCGCTGGTTCATCAGCACGCGCGGCATGGTGTCGGAATTCAGTTCAACGTGCCACGTGCCGTCCGGCGCCTGCTTCACATAGACATCCGGCGCCACCGATTGCACCGCGCCGCCGCCGAAGCCCGCGCCGGGCTTGGGCGTGAGCGCGCGCACTTCGGCGATCATGTCGGTCAGATCTTCACGATCGACGCCGCAGGCCGTCATCAAGCGATCGAAATGGCCCTTGGCGAGCATATCGAGATTGCGGACCAGAGCCTCCATCGCCGGATCGAAGCGGCCGCGCTCTTTCAGCTGCAGCGCCAGGCATTCGGGAATATCGCGCGCCATCACGCCGGTGGGCTCAAAGCCCTGCATGGTGGTCAGCACGCGCAGCACGTCGGCTTCGGGTACGCCCAGGCGATCGGCGAGTTCGCGCGTGTCGGCGCGCATATAGCCCCAATCGTCGACGGCATCGATCAGCACGCCGCCGATCATGCGGTCGACCGCGCTCAGACCCGCCTCGGTGAGTTGCGCGTCGAGATGCTCGGCGAGCGAGATGTCTTGGGTGAGCGTGTCTTCGAGGCCGGGCAGATCGTCGAAGCTTTTGCCCGACGACGCCTTCGACCAATCAGTGAGCGGCGCGGCGCCGGCTTCCAACAATTCGCCGGCGCTCAAATCCGGCGCCATATCTGCGACGGATACGTCGAGTGCGGCTTCGTTGGGAATCATGCCGCTTTCAAATTCGAGCGCTTCGGCGTCGCCGCTTTCCTTCTTTGCTTCAGCCGTCGATTCCTCGCGCTCAAGCAGCGGATTGCGCTCGAGTTCGCCTTCGACGAATTCCTGAAGTTCGAAATTGGAGAGCTGCAGCAGCTTGATCGCCTGCTGCAATTGCGGCGTCATCACCAGGGACTGACCCTGGCGCAGCTCTAAGCGGGGAGTCATCGCCATCGGCGGCCCCCGTCCTAGTGGAAGTCTTTGCCGAGATACCTTTCGCGCACGGCCTGGTTCGAGAGCACCTCTTGGGGTGATCCCTCGAACAACACTTCGCCGTCGAACATGATCGAGGCCCGATCCACGATCGTGAGCGTTTCGCGCACGTTGTGGTCGGTGATCAGCACACCCAAGCCGCGTTCTTTCAAGAACAGGATCAGCTTGCGGATGTCGTCGATAGCAAGTGGGTCGATGCCGGCGAAAGGCTCGTCGAGCAGCATGAACGACGGCCGCGTCGCCAAGGCGCGCGCGATCTCCACTCGCCGGCGCTCACCGCCCGAAAGGGCGGAGGCGGGCGAATCTTTCAGGTGATCGACGTGCAATTCGGCGAGCAGCCCGTCGACGATCTCGCGACGCTTCGCGCTGTTGCGCTCGGTCAGCTCGACGATCGACATGACGTTCTGTTCAACAGTCAGACCACGGAAGATGGACGGTTCTTGCGGCAGATAGCCAACGCCCAATCTGGCGCGCTGGTACATGGGCAGCGTTGTGACGTCCTGGCCGTCCAACAAGATTTGCCCTTGGTCCACGCGCACGAGCCCCGTGATCATATAGAAGCAGGTGGTTTTGCCTGCTCCGTTGGGGCCCAACAGACCGACGACCTCGCCGCGATTGACGTGCACAGACACGTCTTTGACCACGCGGCGGCCGCGATAGGATTTCCCGATCGAGACCGCGCCGAGCCCGCCTTGAGCGGTTTCAGACTTGGACGAACGGCTTGCAGCGCCCTCGGGGCTCATATCGACCACCTGCCGCTAAGATTTCGTGAAGTCGTGGTTATATAATACCGCAAAGGGCTTAATTGCCTGACCCGCCCTGGGGATTGTCGCGCGGTACGAACACGCCGCGCACCCGTTGCCCAGGCGTCGGGCGGATAGTCGTGCGGCGGTTGCCGATCTGCAAAACCAGCGTTTCGCCGCGAATGACGTTCTCGTCCGAGGCCACGACCACGTTGCCGGTGAAGGTCACGGCGTCCTGGGCGACCTCGTAAACGGCCCGGTTGCCGCGGGCGGATTGGGCTGGCCGGACATAATAGACTTCGCCCTCGGCGATCATGCGTTCGATGTCGCCCGATCCGAGGCCGCCTTGGCCGGCGCTTTGGCCGCCGCCGGACTGGCTGAAGAACATGGTGATGCGATCGGCGCGCAGGCGCGCGTCGTTTTGCACGATGTCGACGTCGCCAGTCAGGACTAGGCGCCGCTCGCCGTCGAAATACTCAAGATTATCAGCCGAGTAGGAGACCGGGCCGCCATTCTCGGAGAGTTGCGCGTGGGCGGGCGCGGCCGTAAGGGCGGCCACGAAGAAGGCGCCGGCGGCAATCAAAAACGCTACTGGCCTCATGGCGTCGCTTCCCCATCTTGAGCATCCCGATCCGGGATTTGTCCCCTGACACCGCCGCGAAGCACTAAAGCGCGGTCGCTGTCGCGTAATTCATAAGACCCCGCCTGGAGCACGCCAATAGGGCCGGCGCCGGTGACGCCGCCTCGGCCAGTCAATGTGCCCTGTTCCAGATCCACAATCATGTTGGGTGTCGTGAAGCGATTGCCGCCGCTATCGGAGAACAGCACTTCGCCATCGAACACCACCGTCGCCGCCTGCTCATCATAGATGCCGCGCGGCGCCAGCATGATGGTGCCGGCTTCGGTGCGATAGACCGGCGAAATCAGCTCGATCGGCTGGTTTTCGCCCGGCGCGCGCTCGGCGATTTCGGCGGAGAGCTGATAGGGGCCGCCTTGTTCGGTGCGGCCGATGAAGCGTGGATTGATCATGCGCAGCGGCTCCGCGGCGGAATAGGCGCCGGCATTGAAGCCGCCCTCGATCGCGTGCAACGCCATGAACACAAAGACGGCAGCCAGCGACGCGCCGGCGCCCGCGACGAAGAAGCGGCGCAAGCCGGCGACCAAGCGCGAGCGGCGGCGCGCGGCGCGCAAGGTCTGCGCGCGCTTCGGCTCCCATTCGAACGTGGCGTAGTGAGCGGCTGCGGTCATGGTCTAGCGAGCTTTTCGCCCGGCTCAGGGGCGGAAGCAAGGCAAGGGTGTCGACCTTGGGGGCTCCCGCACTGCCGCGTTCGGAACGCGGCGAACGCAGGTGTTCAGTCCGTCAAAAGCTCTGGTCAGTGCTGGCTCTTGGGCAACCGCACCACGAGACCGTCGAGCGCCTCGCTGATCTTGATCTGGCAGGAGAGGCGCGAGGTCGGCTCAACATCGTTGGCGAAATCGAGCATAGATTGCTCCATCGAGCCGGCTTCGCCCGTCTTGTCGGCCCAGGCCTCGTCCACATAGACGTGGCAGGTGGCGCAGGCGCAGGCGCCGCCGCAATCGGCGTCGATGCCGGGCACGGCGTGCTTCACGGCGGCTTCCATCACGGTCTGGCCGACGGGCGCGTCGACAACGTGCTCCTTACCGGAGTGCTCGATGTAAGTGATCTTCGGCATGGGTCCCTATTTCGCGCTTGCGACCAATTCTTTCATTGGCCTTGTCTCGTCGGCGATGACGTCCCGCGGCAGCGTGCGCCCCGTCTGGATCAGCATCTTCGCCCCCAAATACTCGGCCGGCTTGTTGACTGCATCGACTGCGATCAATTTTTCGCCGTGATAATAGAACGCCGCGAACGCGCGGTCAGCGATGACGCCACGGAAGACGATGTGGTCATAGCCGTTAAACAGACCGGCGATCTGCAGTTTGAGGTCATATTGATCCGACCAGAACCAGGGCGCTTCAAGCACGGGTGGTTTTCCGCCGGTAATCGCAGCCGCCACGATCTTCGCTCCTTCGATGGCGTTATGCACGCTTTCGAGGCGAACTAGACGATTGTCAAAGAAACTGATCGGGCGGGCTGCGCAATCGCCGATGGCGAAGATGCTGGGATCAGAGGTGCGGCAGGAAGCGTCCGTGACGACGCCGTTTTCCACATTGAGCCCGCAATGCTGCGCGAGCGTGACTTCGGGGTTCACGCCGATGCCGGCCAAGACGATGTCGGCGGGGATTTCCGTGCCGTCGGTGAGGCCCACGGCGGTGACGTGCTCGCTGCCCTTGATCAAGGCAGGCTGTCCGCCGAGCACGAAGCGCACGCCTTGGCGTGTGTGTTCGTCGAGGAAGAAGCCAGCGACTTCGGGGCTGGTCACGCGGGCGAGCGGGCGCACGGCGGTTTCAACCACGGTGACTTCGAGGCCGAGCTGACGCGCGACGGCGGCGGCTTCCAAGCCGATATAACCCGCGCCGATCACGACAAGCTTCGCACCCTTCACGAAGCGGGGCTTCATCGCGTCGATGTCGGCGGCCGTGCGCAGCGTGAATACGCCCGCCAAATCCGCGCCCGCCAATGGCAGTTTGCGCGGCTTGGAGCCGGTGGCGAGCACGAGCGCGTCATACGGCAATTCGCGCCCGCCTTCGACACGCACCTTCTTGCTGGCGCGGTCGATCCAGACCGCCTTCAGGGAAGTCAGGAGGGCGATGTTTTCTTCGGCATAGACATTGGCTGGCCGCAGCAGCAATCGGTCCATGCCAAGCTCGCCGGCGAGGTATTTCTTCGACAGCGGCGGGCGCTGATAGGGCGCGTACGGCTCTTCGCCGATGAGCGTGATATCGCCCTGAAAGCCGCCTTGGCGCAGACGTTGCGCCGTCTCGCCGCCGGCTTGGCCGGCGCCGATGATGATGACACGTTTGATTTCGTTCATAGTCACAGCGGCTTAGCTTTTGCGGCGTCTGAGGCTCGGGCGCAAGGCGCCCTTGATGCCGCGCTGCCGCTAGGCCAGCATTCGCCCCTGTGACCGCCCAGAGCCTTGTTGATTCGCGAGAAATCGCGCTGCCCGACGCGGCGGCGACGATCGCACTAGGCAGGCGCCTAGGCGAAAAGATGGAGCCTGGCGATGTGGTTTGCCTGTTCGGCAATCTCGGCGCCGGCAAGACGACGCTGTCCCGAGGCGCCATAGAGGCCTGGGTCGGCGCTGCTGAAGAGGCCCCCAGCCCCACCTATACTTTGGTGCAAACCTATGATGGCCCGCGCGGCGAACTCTGGCATGTGGACCTCTACCGGCTGAAGCAACCAGACGACGCCTGGGAGCTAGGGTTGGAGGACGCATTCGCGTACGCCGCGTGTCTGATCGAATGGCCGGAACGCCTCGGCGGTCAGCTGCCGCGCGATCGGCTCGACATCGCGCTCGCGCCGGACGGCGAGGGGCGCATGGCGATGCTCAATGCGCATGGCGCTTGGAGAGAAAAGCTTGGAACGATCTGAAGCGCTGGCGAAATTGCTTGGCGAGACGGGATTCGCCGACGCCGAGCGCGTGCCGCTCGCGGGCGATGCGTCCACGCGCCGGTATGAGCGCCTGGCGCTTTCGGATCGCCGCGCCATTTTGATGGACGCGCCGAAGAGTGCGGAGAGCGCGCCGTGTCCGCCGGGCGCCACACCCGCGGAACGCCGCACCATGGGTTGGAACGCGACTTCGCGTTTGGCCGCCTCGCGCGTGGAAGCGTTCGTCGCGGTGGCCGCCTATCTCGAAAGCCTCGGCCTTGCGCCGCCGCGCATCTATGGCGCTGATTGCGACGCCGGTTACGCCGTGATCGAGGATTTGGGCGACGGGCTCTATGCCAACGTCATTCCCGAGGGCGTGGACGAGATCGCGCTTTATCAAGAAGCCGCGCGCGTGCTGGCGCACGTGCACGCCGTGACGCCGCCATCAAAGCTCGAGGGTGCGGGCGGCGCGACATGGCCGTTGCTCGACTACGATGCGCTGGCGCTTGAAGTGAACGCGGATTTGTTCGTGGAATGGCTGCCGCGCGCGGCCGACGTGCGCATCGATGATGCGGCGCGGGCGCGCTGGGAGCAGGTGCGCGACAATCTGATCGTGAAGGCGCTGGGTTTCCCGCGCGCGTTCACGATCCGCGATTATCACGCGGAGAATTTGCTCTGGTTGCCCGAGCGCCATGGCTTGCAGCGTGTGGGCTTGCTCGATTTCCAAGACGCCGTGCGTGGCTGGCGCGCGTGGGATTTCGCCATGCTGCTGCATGATGCGCGGCGCGATGTGAGCCCGGAAGCGCACGAAGCGGCGATCCGCGCGTATCTTGATGTAACGGGCGCCAACGATGCGGATTTCCGCCGCGAGCTTGCCGTGTTGGGCGCGATCAACGCGATGCGCATCCTCGGCATCTTCTCGCGCCTCGCGGGCCGAGACGGCAAACAGCGTTATCTCTCCTTCATGCCGCGGGAGTGGGGCCATCTGGCGCGCACGCTGCAGCATCCCGCGCTCGAAGATGCGCGCGCGTTCGTGGAGAGCGTGGCGCGTCCTTATCTGGAGAAGGCCGCGTGAGCGCCACACCGCACACCGCCATGGTGCTCGCCGCTGGCCTCGGCACGCGCATGCGCCCGCTCACCAATGATCGGCCAAAGGCGCTTGTGAGCGTGCGCGGTCGCGCGCTGATCGATCACGTGCTCGACCGGCTGATTGGCGCGGGCGTAAAGCGCGCGGTGGTGAATGTGCATGCGTTCGCCGATTTGCTCGAAGCGCACGTGACGCGCCGCACCGACATCGAGATCGTGATTTCGGACGAGCGCGGGCAATTGATGGAAACGGGTGGCGGCGTGCGTCAGGCGCGGCCTCTGCTGGGCGATGATCCGATTGTGGTCTGCAATATCGATAGCGTCTGGGAAGAGCCGAACGGGTCGGCGATTGCGCGGCTCTGCGCTGGCTTCGACGCGTCGCGCATGGGCGCGCGGTTGATGCTGGCGGCCATGGAGCAGCAGCTCGGCTATGAAGGCGCAGGCGATTTCGTGATGGACCACGCGGGCGCGCTTCTATTCCGCGATGAGCGTCCGAGTGCGCCCTGGGCTTACATGGGCGCGCAGATCATTGATCCGCGCATTGTTGATAGCGAACCTTTGGAGCCGTTCTCGTTCACGCGCGTGTGGCGCAGGCTGGCGAGCGAGGGCCGACTTCATGGTGCGCCGCTCGGCGGTTATTGGATGCATGTCGGCGATCCGGAAGCGCGCGAACAAGCTGAAGCGCGATTGACGGCGGCGGCGGCGCCAAGTCCATGAGCATGCTTTCGCTCGGGCTGCCCGAACCTCTGTTCGGCGGCCCAGCGCCGCGCCTGCGCTGTGCGCCCGCGTCGGCGCCGTTTCTCGATGTGTTGGCGGACGCGATGGTGGCGGAGCTGCAGCCTGCGCGCGATCCGTTCGCGCTGGCTGATGCGCTCGTGCTGCTGCCGAACCGGCGCGCGGCGCGCGGCTTGATTGACGCCTTCGCCAAGCGCTTGGGCGGCGCAGCGTTGCTGCCGACGATGCGGCCGCTGAACGATCCCTACGCGGACGACGATCCTGACGTCTGGGGCGCCGATCCGATCGCCGACGACATTTTGCCGCCGATCGACAAGCTGCAGCGGCGCATGCAGCTCGCGGCTCTGATCCGCGCGCGCGACAAAGCCGAGAACGGTGTCGAAGATCCCGCGCGTGCGCTGGCGCTGGCGGATGAGCTGGGCAAGCTGCTCGATAGCGCATCCACCGTCGATCACGTCGATTGGAAAAAGCTACCAAAATTGGTCGAAGAGATCGAACTCGCGCGGCACTGGCAAAGCTCCGCCGCGTTTCTCGATATCATCGCCACCTTTTGGCCGGAGCATCTCAAGGAACGTGGTCAAAGCGATCCGGCCGAACATGGCGCCGCGTTGCGACGTGCGTTGGCCGCACGCTGGAAGGCGAAGCCGCCGACGCGGCCTGTGATCATCGCGGGTTCGACTGGTTCGATCGCGACGACGCGCGAGCTGATGCGCGTTGTGTCGCGCTTGCCGCGCGGCGTTGTCGTGTTGCCGGGCATCGACGTCGACCTCGACGAGAGCTCATGGCGCATGGTCGGCGATCAGCATCCGCAACACGCGCTGAAGGCGACGCTGGCTGCGCTTGGCGTGGAACGCGATACCGCGCCGTTGTTGCGTGTTGAGGATGAACGCGGCCGCGCGCGGCGTGTGCTGATGCGCGAAGCGCTGGCGCCGGCGGAGAAGACGGCAGACTGGCTGGCGCGTTTGGATGCGGCGGGCGGCAAGGATTTCGTGCGCCAGGGTGCGAGCGGTCTGCGTTTGCTTGAAGCCGCGACGGAAGACGAAGAGGCGATGGCGATCGCGCTCTTGGTGCGCGAGGCGCTGGAGAAGCCGGACGGCAGCGCGGCGATCGTGACGCCGGATGCGGCGCTGGCGCGGCGGATTGAATCGAAGCTCGCGCGTTGGGGTATCGAGCCGAACGTCTCGCACGGTTTGCCACTGCGTGAGACGGATGCGGGGCGCTTGGTGGCGCTGCTGTGCGAACTGGCGCGCGATCCGGGCGAGCCGGTGGCGCTCGCCGCTTTGCTGAAGCATCCGCGCGTTGGCTTGGCGCGTGACGCGGCGGCGTTGACGGTGTTGGAGCATAAGGGCCTACGCGGGCCGCGCCGCTATGATTCATTGGCGGAATTGGCGACGCTTGATCAGCGCGTTGAGATTAAGGCTTGGGACGGCGCGCGCGGTATTGTGGACATGGTCGCGGCGGCGCTGAAGCCGCTGACGGAATTGATGTCGCATCGCCAGGTGTTGCTCGCGGAGTTCGCGGACGCGCTGACGCAATCGGCCGAGAAACTGACCGCATTCGACGTCTGGCAGGGCCGCGACGGCGAGGCGGCGGCGAGCTTGTTGCGCGAGGCGAACCAACACGGCGCCGAGCTTGGCGAGATGGAGGCGCACGCCGCGCCGCGCGTCATGCTGCGGCTGATGGATGGCCGCGAAGTGCCGCCGTTGCAAACCAGCGGCGATGCGCGGGTGGCGATATGGGGGCTTCTCGAAGCGCGCTTGCAGCGGCGTGATTTGATGATACTCGCCGGCCTGAACGAAGGCGTGTGGCCGGCGCCGCCGGGCGAAGATCCGTTTTTGTCGCGGGCGATGCGGGCGAAACTGGGTTTGCCGTCGGTGGATGCGCGCATTGGTTTGGCCGCGCACGACTTCGCCCAGCTTGCGAACGCGCCGAACGTGGTGCTCTCGCGCGCCTTGCGACGCGAGGGTTCGCCGACTTTGGCGTCGCGTTGGCTGTGGCGTCTGAAGACCTTGGTGCAAGGCGCGCAGGCGGAGCTGCAATCGGCCAACGACTATATCGACTACGCGCGCGCCCTCGACAAGCCCGCCGCGATTGTTCCGGCGCAAGCGCCGAAGCCGCGTCCGCCCGCGGGCAAACGTTTGACGCAAGTGAGCGTGACGACGGTGGAGACGTTGATCCGTGATCCGTACGCTGTCTATGCGCGGCGGATTTTGAAGCTGGATCATCTCTTGCCGATCGGCGCGCCGGCCGGGCCCGCGGAGCGCGGTACGGCTGTGCACGCGGCGATCGAGAAGTTCGAGGATGGCGCCGATCCGGCGAAGCTGACGCGATTGTTGGATGAGGCGCTTCGCCTTTATGGCATCCCAGCCGAACGTCGCGCGGCGGAGCGCGAGCGCTTGGGTGTTTCAGTTGCCGCGTTGATTGCCTGGTTTGAGGAACGGCGTGCGCGAAATGCTGCGGTGTTTCGCGAGGTGCGCGGCGAACTCGACGTCGATGGCGTGAAGCTCACGGGTGTCGCCGACCGCATCGAGATCGGCGCGGGCCATGCCGCGATCCTCGATTTCAAAACCGGCGCGCCGCCGAGCGATAAGCAAGTTAGCACCGGTCTTTCGCCGCAGCTCTTGTTGGAAGCCGCCATGTTGGCGCGGGGCGTGTTTAAGGATGAGGCACGCGGGATTATCGTGCCACGCGCGGACGTCACAGAGCTGATCTATTGGCGGTTCGGCAATGCCGATCCGACACCGCGCGCGGTGAGCCTGGAGGATGGACCGTACGAGGCGGCTGAGAAGGCGCTGTCGTCGTTACGCGGCCTGTTCGCGCGCTATGCGGATGAGAACCAGGCCTTTCTCTCCAAGCCGCGCGTGCAATTCATCAAGCCTTATGCGGAATACGATCACCTCGCGCGGCGCAAGGAATGGGCTGACGAAAAGGGCGATGAGTGATGACCGCGCCGCTTGACGCCCTCCAGGAAGCGAACGCCAGCCAAGGCTTGGCGGCGAACCCGTCGTACTCCGTGTTCGTCACCGCGAATGCGGGCTCGGGCAAAACGAAGGTGCTTGTCGATCGCATCGCGCGGCTGTTGCTGGAAGGATCGAAGCCGTCGGCGTTTCTGTGCATCACCTACACCAAGGCCGCCGCGGCGGAGATGCAGCGCCGCTTGTTCGAGCGCTTGGGCGGCTGGTGTGTCGCCGACGACGAGACACTTGCCGCGGAACTCGCGAAGCTTGGTGCGCCGAACGCAAATCTCGGCCAAGCGCGGGCGCTGTTCGCGCAAGCCTTGGAAACGCCGGGCGGCTTGAAGATTCAAACCATTCACGCTTTCTGC
Organism: Vitreimonas sp.; assembly: GCF_036392335.1. Lineage (NCBI taxonomy): Bacteria > Pseudomonadati > Pseudomonadota > Alphaproteobacteria > Hyphomonadales > Hyphomonadaceae > Vitreimonas > Vitreimonas sp. Next base: position 44,016 of record NZ_DASVYD010000044.1, on the reverse strand, counting down.
GAGCGTGTGCTGGCGCGGTTTCCGTTGGAAGCAGGTGTGCCGCCGGGGTTCGACATTGCCGATGAAGCACGCGCGGCGGCGTTGCTCGGCCAAGCACGCGCCGACGCGGCGTTGGCGCCGGATGCGCCGCGCGAGGCGTTCCGACGCTTTGCCGCGCGACTGCATGGCGAGGCGCTGGAAGGTCTGCTCGATCGCCTAGCCTTGCGGCGGCGCGAGTTTCACACTTATGCGCAGCGGCATCAGGGCGAGTTGTTCGCACAGCAATCCCTGCGCGATCGCCACGGTGTCACGCAGAGCGCGGAAGATTTCATCCGCGAGTTCTTACGGCCGTGGCGCTGGAATGATCTGCGCGAAGCGGCGGCGAAGCTGGCCGAGGGCAGCACGCAAGATGTCGCAACCGGCGAGCGCCTACGCGCAGTGCTGGCGTGTGTGGAGCGCAATGATCATGCGGGCGCGATGGCGGGGTGTTTCGCGCTGGCGCTCACCGGTGATGGTGCGCTGCGCGCGAATTTCGTGACGAAGCCGACGCAAAAAGCGCATCCTTGGCTGGAGCCTTTGGTGCGCGGCTTGGCGGAAGCGACGGCGGACGCGCGGGATCGGCTGAATGCGATCGAACGCGCGGAGGATTCCATTGCCGCGCTCGCGCTCGCTCTCAAGCTGGACCAGGCCTATTCCGACGCGAAGAAGCGCGCGGGCGCGCTCGATTTTGATGATCTGATCGAGCATGCGCTGAATTTGCTGCAGCGTTCGGATGCCGCGCCCTGGGTGCTCTATAAGCTCGACGGCGGCTTGGATCATATTTTGATCGATGAGGGCCAGGATACGAGTCCGACGCAATGGAATTTGATTGCGCCGCTGCAGGATGAATTCTTCGCCGGCGCGGGCGCGCGTGAAAAGCCGCGCACGATCTTCGCGGTGGGCGATCCGAAGCAAAGCATCTACGCGTTTCAGGGCGCGGATCCGCGTCGCTTCTTGCACGAAGCGCAAGAGCTGTCGCGGCGCGCGCACGCGGCCGAAATGCTCTTCACCGCACCGGAATTGCGCACGTCATTCCGCACTGTGCCGGAAGTGTTGGCGGCGGTGGACGCCACGATGGCGGGTAAGCCGCTGGTTGCAGGCGATCCCGGCGCGCACGATGAGATCAAGCATTTGGCGGCGCGTGCGAGGGAGAGCGGCGTCGTTGAAGTGTGGCCTTGGACGCCGCGCCCGATCGTGGCCGATGCGAAGCCCTGGGACGCGCCGCAGGACGTCGAGACGGGCGCCAGCGTGCATGCGATCCTCGCCAAAGCCATCGCGCAGCGCATCAAAGCGATGATCGAAACGCGTGAGGCGGTGTGGGACAAGGGCGTGTTGCGGCCGGTGCGTGCGGGCGATGTGTTGGCGCTGGTGCGCACGCGCGGCGCCATGTTCCGCGAGCTGATCAAGGCGTTCAAGCGCGCGGGCCTGCCGGTGGCGGGCGCCGACCGTATGGTGTTGCGCGGTGAATTGGCGGTCGAGGATTGTTTGGCGCTGATGCAGGTCGCGCTCGATCCGGCGGATGATTTGGCGCTGGCGTGTGTGCTGAAGGGGCCGTGGTGCAATCTCGTTGATGACGACGCGGATTTGTTTCCGTTGGCGTATGGGCGCGGCAAAGGCGAGCGGCTGATTGATCGCTTGATGGCGAGCGCGGATGAGAAGTATGCGGCCGCGCGCGCGTTCGTGACTGAGCTGATTGCGCGCAAGGGCGCGGATGCGTTTGCGTTTCTGAGCTGGGCGCTGGAGACGCAGCATGGCGGCGGGCCGTCCGGTTGGGTGCGTGTGTTTGCGCGGCTGGGGCCAGAGACGCGCGATCCGTTGGAAGAATTGCTGCAGCGGGCGCTCAAGCCTGCGGGCCACGTCGCGCCGACTTTGCAGCGCTTCTTGTATGATATTGAGCTCGATTCCGGGCAGGTGAAGCGCGAGCTGGAGGCCGAGACGGGCGCGGTGCGCGTGATGACGGTGCACGGCGCCAAGGGGCTTGAGGCGCCGGTGGTGATTTTGCCGGACGCGACGGGCGATGTCGCCGATGCGCCGGACAATGGCTTGATCTTCGATGATGAGGACGGCCCGTTCGTCTCGTTCCGCGGCAAGGACGATGATCGCGCTGTTGCCGGCGCGCGCGCGGCGCATGAAGCGCGCATGTTGGGCGAGCATTGGCGTTTGCTCTATGTGGCGATGACGCGCGCGCGCGACCGGCTGATCGTGTGCGGCACGCAGTTTGGCAACGCCAAGCTCGGCGAAGCGCCGGAGAGTTGGCGCGCGGCGGTGCAGGACGGTTTGGCGAAGCTTGGCGCTGAGCCGTGTGAGACGCCGTTTGGCGAGGGTTTGCGCTATGGCACGCCGCTGTTTGCTGATGCGCAGACTCTAGCTCCGCGTGTTGAGACCGTGTTGCCCGCATGGGTGCATGCGCCAGCGCCGGGCGGCAAGCGTGTGGAGATCGCCGCGCCGTCGCGGGTCGCGCGCGTCGATCCGGCTTTGTTTTCGCCCCGCGGCGATGGGCAGAAGCGCTTCCGCCGCGGGCAGATGATCCACGGTCTGTTGCAGCGCTTGCCTGAGATCGAGGATGCGCGACGTGAAGCGGCGGCATTGGCTTGGCTCGCGCGACAGGGCGTTGACGACGCGGAAGCGGCGGAGTTTGCGCGCGAGGCGATGCGCGTGGCGGCGGATAGGCGCTTCGCCCCAGTGTTCGGGCCGAACAGCCGCGCCGAAGCGCCGATCGTTGGCGAAGCCGCGGGCAAGCCTGTGCGCGGTATCGTGGACCGCATCGTCGTCGAGGATGCGCGCGTGCTCGTGCTGGACTTCAAGACCGATCGCCCGGCGCCCACCGATCCCGCTGCGGCGCCCGATGCGTACGTCCTACAACTAGCGCTCTATCGCGCCGTTTTGCGCAAGATTTTCCCCACAAAGACCGTGTCTTGCGCCTTGCTTTGGACGGAAGCGCCGCATTTGATGGACCTGCCGGAAGATCGTCTCGACGCTGTTTTCGCTACGTTCGCAGCTGGTTGAAACCTTAAGACTTCCCACCTACATCCGGTGCACGATTCCGCTGTCCAAGCAGGAGATTCTTACGTGGCGACCACCAAGATTACCGACGATAGTTTCGACGCCGATGTGCTGAAATCCGGCACGCCTGTGCTTGTCGATTTCTGGGCGGAATGGTGCGGCCCGTGCAAGCAAATCGGCCCGGCGCTGGAAGAGATCGCCGCCGAGATGGGCGATCGCGTTCAGGTCGTGAAGCTGAACATCGACGATAATCCGATGACGCCCGGCAAGTACGGCGTGCGCGGCATCCCAACGCTCATGGTGTTTAAGGACGGCAAGGTCGCGGCGACGAAGGTCGGCGCGATGCCAAAGTCCAAAATCGTCGAATGGCTGAACGAGAGCGTTTAAGCGCTCTCCGCCGCTAGAGCTTCAGCGGCCAGCACAAACGATCCGCAGATCAACACGCGCGGCGCAGGCAACTGCGCCGCGTTTTGCATGGCGGCCGCGAGTGATGGAGCGGTGGCGCTATCCACGCCAAGCTGATCGCCGAGGGCCGCGAGTTCGTTGATTGAAACGTAATCGTCGGAAAGTGGCACGGCGATGATGTGGTCGGCGAAACGCGCGAGGGCGGCGATGAAGAGCGTCGCGTCCTTGCGTTTCCGTAGGCCGACGATGGCGATGTTCGTACCGCCGCGCCGGGCTTTCATCTCTTGCATTGCGTGGGATAGCGCGACGCCAGCGTGCGCATTGTGGCCGCCATCGACCCAGACTTCGCCGCCACTGGCGCGGATGGGCGCGCTGAAGGGGCCGCGCGTGAGTGGTTGAAGGCGCGCCGGCCAGGTGGCGTTGGCGATGCCGTTGGCGAAGGCGCCGTCCGGCAGATCGGGGCGCCAGTGCATGAGCGCGGCGCAGGCGAGGCCGGCGTTTTCGATTTGATGCACGCCGGCGAGCGCGGGCAGCGGCAGATCGAGCGCGCGGGTTTCGGTCTGCACGACGAGGCGGCCGGCGTTGGTGTACGCGTCCCAATCTTGGCCGTGTTGGAGCAGCGGCGCATGCACGCGCGCGGCGTGTGCTTCGATGATCTCGCGCGCTTCGTCCACCTGGCGCGCGATGATCGCTGGCGTGTGGGGTTTGATGATGCCGGCTTTGTGTGCCGCGATTTCGGCGAGCGTGGCGCCGAGGACGTCTTGGTGGTCGAGTCCGAGGGGGGTGATCACGCTGAGTGCGGGCGCAAAGACGTTGGTGGAATCATCGCGGCCGCCCATGCCGGTTTCCAGCAGAACGAGATCGGCGGGCGCTTCGCTGAAGAGCAGAAACGCCGCGGCGACCTGGGCGTCGAATTGGGTGAGGTCGGTTGAGATCGCGGCGATGCGTTCGGCGGCGTTGATGAGGGTTTCATCGGTTGCCGGCGTGCCGGCCACCACGAAGCGTTCATTCAGCTTGAAGAGATGCGGCTTGGTGTAGGCGTGCACGCGCAAGCCCGCCGCTTCGGCGATCGCGCGCATGAAGGCGATGGTGGAGCCTTTGCCGTTGGTGCCGGCGACGTGGATGATCGGCGGCAGCCTGTCTTGCGGGTTGCCGAGGGCGGCGAGCGTTGCTCGGAGTGGCGCGAGATCAAACGCTTTGCCGTGGCCGAATTCGGGGCCGAAGAGGTCGGTGAATTTGTCTAAGACGACGTCGCGCATGTTCCCACTTCGTCATCCCGGGGCAATGCGCAGCATTGAACCCGGGATCCAGGGGCCAACGCATCGCCATTTGCCCCTGGGTCCCGGATCACGCTTCGCGTGTCCGGGATGACGGAGCCTTTACGTTCGCGCTATTCTGCCGCTTTGGCGCGTAAGGTCTTCGCGCTTGGCTTACGCTTTCCGCCGCGTAGCGTTGGCGCATCGGCTTCTTCGTCAGCCGCCGCGATGTCAGTCAGCTCAAACGTCTCGCCGCTATCGCCTTGCTTGGCGGCTTGTCTGTGCATCAGCACCGAGAGCAGCGTGGCGATCGTCGCCTTCAGCTGGCGGCGATCGACGACGAGATCGACCATGCCTTTGTCGAGCAGATATTCCGAGCGCTGGAAGCCTTCCGGCAATTTCTGACGGATGGTTTGTTCGATCACGCGCGGGCCGGCGAAGCCGATCAGCGCGCCCGGTTCAGCCAGATGCACATCGCCGAGCATCGCGTACGACGCAGTGACCCCGCCCGTGGTCGGGTCGGCGAGCACGACGATGTAAGGCAGGCCCGCTTCGCGCAGCATTTGGATCGCCAGCGTCGTGCGCGGCATCTGCATCAGCGAGAGTATGCCTTCCTGCATGCGCGCGCCGCCGGAGGACGTGACCATGATCATCGCGGCTTTGCGGCGCACGGCCGCTTCAGCGGCCGTGACGAAGCCTTCGCCGGCGGCCATGCCGAGTGAGCCGCCCATGAATTCGAAATCTTGAACCAGCACGACAGCATGCGCGCCGCCGATGCGGCCGTAGCCCGCGGCCATGCAATCTTCGCGGCCGACTTTGGCGCGCGCGCTCTTCAGGCGGTCGACGTACTTTTTGTCGTCTTTGAATTTCAACGGATCGGCGGCGACCTTCGGCAACGGGATCGTCTGCCAGGTTTGGTCGTCGAACATTTGCTTGAAGCGCGCGTCGGGGCCGATGCGCATGTGGAAGCCCGAAGGCGTCACCCAATCGGAGGCTTCAAGCTCCGAGCGATAGATCAATTCGCCGCTCAGCGGATCCTTGATCCAGAGATTGTCCGGCGTATCGCGCTTTTCCTCGTCGCCTTTTTTCTTGGCGAGGCCGGGTCGCGCGAAATTTGACAGCCAGTTCATAGCGGGTGTCCCTTTTATTGCCCGCGCGCAGTGCGGACAGCTTCGCTCAGCTGTTTCACTTTGCGCAAGACGCGTTCGACGGCTTGCTCAGAGCCGCCAGCGGCGATTTCATCGACGAACGCCGAACCGACGACGACGGCGTCAGCATTTTGGGCGATGGCGCGCGCCGCTTCTGGTGTGCGCACGCCGAAGCCCACGGCGATCGGTAGTTCCGTGGCGCGCTTGATGCGCTCCACTGCGGCGCGCACGTCTTCGGATGTCGCGGCGTTCGCGCCTGTGACGCCTGCGACGGAGACATAATACAGGAACCCGGAGGCGCCTTCGAGCACCTTGGTTAAACGGTTATCGTCGGTGGTGGGCGTGGCCAGGCGGATGATCGAGAGATCGTTGGGCGCGAAGGCGGCGCGGAGTGGTGAATCTTCTTCCGGCGGCAGGTCGACGATGATGGCGCCGTCCGCGCCGGCGCTCGCCATTTCGCGCGAGAACACGTCGTAGCTCATTTGCTCGACGGGGTTGGCATAGCCCATGAGGATAAGCGGCGTGGTTTGGTCCTCGGCGCGGAAGCGGCGCGCGAGATCGAGCGTCTTGCGCAAGCTGCCGCCGGCTTTCAGCGCGCGTTGCGCGGCGAGCTGGATCGAAACGCCGTCCGCCATCGGATCGGAGAAGGGAAAGCCAAGCTCGATCACGTCCGCGCCGGCGGCAGGCAGCCCGCGCAGGATTTCAAAGCACGTCTCATGATCCGGATCGCTCGCCATGATGTACGCGACAAGACCAGCGCGGCCTTCGCGCTTGAGCGATGCGAAACGGGCGGAGAGGCGAGTCATTAAATCCTCCCCCGCTTGCGGGGGAGGTCCGAGCGAAGCGAGGGGAGGGGGGCGTGGGTAACGCCCCCCTTCGTCTCGCGGCTTCGCCGCGATCCACTTCCCCCGCAAGCGGGGGAAGATGAGTGGGCGCCGGTCATATCTTCACCCCAAGCGCATCCGCCACGGTGAACACGTCCTTATCGCCACGACCGCAGAGGTTCAGGATGATGAGTCCGCCTTTGCCGATCTCTTGCGCGACTTCGCCGACGCGCGCCAAAGCGTGCGAAGGTTCGAGCGCGGGCAGGATGCCTTCGAGGCGGGCGCAAAGCTTGAACGCTTCGAGCGCTTCGTCGTCGGTGCAGCTCAGATATTTCGCGCGCCCGATATCGGCGAGATAGGAATGTTCGGGGCCGACGCCGGGATAATCGAGGCCAGCACTGATCGAATGGCCTTCAAGAATTTGGCCGTCTTCATCTTGCAAAAGATAGGTGCGGTTGCCGTGCAGCACGCCGGGCTTGCCGCCATTAATCGCGGCGGCGTGCTTGTTGTAAACGTCGAGACCAAAGCCCGCTGCTTCGACGCCGTAGAGCTTCACGTCTTCGTCGTTGAGGAACGGATGGAAGAGGCCAATCGCGTTGGAGCCGCCGCCGATGCAGGCCATGACGGCGTCCGGCAAGCGGCCTTCGCGTTCGAGGATTTGCGCGCGCGCTTCGCGGCCGATCACGCTTTGAAAGTCGCGCACCATTTCTGGATACGGATGCGGGCCGGCGGCGGTGCCGATGCAATAGAAAGTGTCGTGCACGTTGGTGACCCAATCGCGCAGCGCTTCGTTCATTGCGTCTTTCAGCGTGGCGTTGCCGCTGGTGACGGGGCGCACTTCAGCGCCGAGCAGTTTCATGCGGAAGACGTTGGGTTTTTGCCGCTCGATGTCGGTGGCGCCCATGAACACGACGCAAGGCAGGCCCAGGCGCGCGCAAATCGTGGCGGTCGCGACGCCGTGTTGGCCGGCGCCGGTCTCGGCGATGATGCGCGTCTTGCCCATGCGCAGCGCCAGCAGCACTTGGCCGAGGCAATTGTTGATCTTGTGCGCGCCGGTGTGATTGAGCTCGTCGCGTTTGAAGTAAATCTTCGCAGCCCCGAAATGCGCGGTCATGCGCTCGGCAAAATAGAGCGGCGAGGGGCGGCCGACATAATGGGTCCAGAAATCCGCCATCGTCGCGGCGAAGGCCGGATCGGCCTGGGCTTCGCGATAGGCGCGCTCCAGGTCGAGGATGAGCGGCATCAGGGTCTCGGCCACGAAGCGCCCGCCATATTGGCCGAAGCGGCCATTGGAATCGGGCAAATCCTGCCAGTTGCGTCTCGCGTCCATCGGTTAGCTTAGGCTCGGGCTGCCGCCAAGAATTGGGCGATTTTGTTCGGGTCCTTTAGGCCGGGGGCGCTTTCCACGCCAGAGGACACGTCCACAAGGCTGGCGCCCGAAGCTGCAATCGCCTCGGCCACGTTCTCCGGGTTCAGCCCCCCGGACAAGAAATAGGGCCGGCCAAAGCGGCGGCCAGCCAGGATTGCCCAATCGAACGCCAGCGCATTGCCGCCAGGCAGCCCGCCCGGGGGCGGTTTGGCGTCAAACAGGAGCATTTCCGCAGCTGGCTCGAAGGCCGCGACCTGGGCGAAATCCTCCGGCCTGGCGATGCCAAGCGCCTTGATCACCCCCTTCTGGGCGAATTGGCGGAGTTGGGCCGTCCGGGCCGGGCTTTCGTCGCCATGGGCCTGGACCCAGTCGGGAGCGACCTTGGCGGCGATCTCGGCCAGCAATTCGTCGTCGGCGTTGACGGTAACAGCGACCACTTCCGCCCGGCCTTTCACGCGGCGCGCGAGCGCCCCGGCGTGGGCCATCGCCACGTGGCGCGGACTGCGTGGGAAAAAGACCAAACCGACATAACGCGCGCCGCCCGCAAGGGCTGCGTCCAACGCGTCGGCGCTGGTGATGCCGCAGATTTTCGCTTCCGCCATGAGCGGTACAGGTAGCGATGAAAAAGCACGGCGTCACCGAGGTGAAATGACCGCAACACATTGGCGCCGGATGCGCCGCGCGTTGCAGGTCGTTTCGCTTCGTGAAAGAGTGACGCACGGCCTCGACAGGCCGCCATAAGCGAGAAGCGGCGCCCGCCGCACAATCCGCGCATGGGGCGCCGCCCGAACCGAAAGGGAGGCAGCGCCATGGCTGCGCATAAATCGAGCAATCACAACGTGAGGGCAATCGCCGTCGTCGGTCCGACCGGGGCGGGCAAGACGGCGTTGATCCAAGCTCTGGCATCGGCCGCCTCGGGCGGTTCGGGCGCGATCCCGAACGCCGCCGGCCAATCCACCGAAACCGGCTTCACCGCCATCGATTACATGGGCGACCATTATGCGTTGATCGACGCACCCGGCGCCGTCGATTTTCTCGCCGACGCGGATTTCGCATTGCCCGCGGCTGATATGGCCATCGTCGTCGCCGATCCTGATCCCGACAAAGCCGTGCTGTTGCAGCCTTTTTTGAAGGCGATCGAAGAGCTGAAAATTCCGCACGCGCTGTTCATCAACAAGATCGACACCGCGCGCGGCCGCATCCGCGATCTCTTAGAAGTGCTGCAAGGCGTGAGCGCATTGCCGTTGGTGGCGCGGCAGATTCCGATCTGGAAGGACGACCACGTTTCCGGCTTCGTCGATCTCGCGATGGAGCGCGCATTTCTCTATCAGCAAGGCAAGCCGTCGCAGCTCATCGATATTCCGGCTGAATTGGCTGAGCGCGAAACCGAAGCGCGGTTTCATATGCTCGAACAGCTCGCCGACTTTGACGACGAGCTGATGGAGAAGCTGCTGTCCGACGTCACGCCGGATCAGGACACTGTGTTCGCCGATCTCGTGCGTGAAACGCGCGAGGGTTTGATCGTGCCGGTGTTCTTTGGCGCGACGGCGCAGGGCGCCGGTATTCGCCGACTGCTCAAGGCGTTCAGGCACGACACGCCGGAGCCGAAATTCGCGGCGGCGCGTTTGGGCTTCAAAGGCGCGGGCGTCTACGTGATGAAAATCTCGCACGCGGGGCAGGCCGGTAAGCTCGCGTATGCGCGTGTGTTTGGCGGCGCGCTGGCGGACAGCACGCAGCTCACGCTGAGCGACGGTTCGCAGCAACGGCCGGGCGCACTTTTCTCCGTGAACAACGGCCAGACCAAGAAGATCAGCGAGGCGCGCGAAGGCGACGTGGTCGCCATCGGCAAGCTTGATCCCGTAGCCGCGGGCGACATGCTGGGCGCGGGCGCGCCGGCGGCGAAGATCAAGATGCCCTTCGAGAAGCGCTTCCCCGTCTACCAACTGGCGATCGCCACCAGGGATCGGAAGGACGATGTGCGTCTCTCCGGCGCGCTGCAGAAACTGGTCGAAGAAGATTCTGGTCTTGCCGTGCTGCACGATCAGACGACGCACGAGATTCTGCTGCAGGGCCAGGGCGAGCCGCATCTGCGTACGGTGCTTGATCGCTTGAAGGCGCGTTTCGGCGTGGAAGTCTCCGCGCAACGGCCGTCGACGCCATATCAGGAGAGTATTCGCCGCAGCGCTGAGAAGCGTGGGCGGCACAAGAAGCAGACGGGCGGTCACGGCCAGTTTGGCGATTGCGTGATCCAAGTGAAGCCGTTGCCGCGTGGCTCGGGCTTTGAGTTTGTCGATAAGATCACCGGCGGCGCTATTCCGCGCCAATGGATTCCGGCGGTGGAAGCAGGCGTAAAGGATGCGATGGCGAAGGGGCCGAAAGGCTTTCCGGTGGTCGATGTGCAAGTCACGCTAATCGACGGCTCATTCCATTCGGTGGATTCAAGCGAACTCGCGTTTCAGATGGCGGGCCGGCTTGGCATGAGCGAAGCGCTGGCGGAATGCGATTCGGTGATCCTGGAGCCCGTCGAGAAGCTGACGATTTACACGCCGAGCGCGGGCACGCCGAAAATCAATTCGGCGGTCTCCTCGCACAACGGTCAAATCCTCGGCTTCGAGCCGCGCGAAGGATGGCCCGGATGGGATAAGGTCGAAGCCTATCTGCCGCATTCGGAGCGCCAGAATTTCATCATCGAGCTGCGCTCGATGACGCAAGGTTTGGCGACGTACGAAGCCGCGTTCGATCACATGGTCGAGTTAACGGGGCGTCGTGCGGACGATGTGGCGAAGCGGGCGCAACACGCGGCGGCTTAGCCGCTGGCGAATAGCGCCATTTGCGTTTGGATCACCAGCGCGACGGCTTTGCCGTCTTCGCTGGTGATCTTCGTTTGCCAGACGCTGGTGCGCTTGCCGCGATGCACAGGCGTCGTCTCGCCGCGCACAATCTTGCCGGCTCCGGCGCCGCCGAGAAAGTTTGTCTTGCTCTCCAGCGTGGTGGTGCCGACAGCGCCTTCGGGCAATGAGAGGAAGCCGCCAATGGCGCCGAGCGAATCCGCGAACGCCATGATCGCGCCGCCGTGCAGGATACCGCCGGCGGTGCAGAGATCGTCGCGCACCAGAAGTGTGCCGACGACCCGCTCAGGCGTCGCTTCCTCGACCTCAACGCCCATCAAAGTGGCGAAAGGCATCGAGGCGGCGAGGTTGCTCATGGCGTCTCTCTGAAGCGGGCGTCAGCTGTGTGCGAAAATGTCAGTCTCTTCCCAGCCGGCGAGATCGAGGGCTGCGCGCGTGGGCAGGAAATCGAAGCACGATTGCGCGATCTCGGTGCGGCCTTCGCGCGCGAGCATGGCGTCGAGCTTTTCCTTCAACGCATGCAGGTGCAGCACGTCCGAGGCCGCGTAAGCAAGTTGAGCGTCGCTGAGTTCAGCCGCGCCCCAATCGCTCGATTGCTGATCCTTGGAAATGTCGCGGCCAAGGATTTCCTTGGTCAGATCCTTGAGGCCGTGGCGATCCGTATAGGTGCGCACCAGCTTCGAGGCGATCTTGGTGCAGTAAAGCGGCGCGGTAACGATGCCGAGATCGCGCATGAACATGGCGATGTCGAAGCGTGCGAAATGGAAAAGCTTCAGGTGCGCCGGGTCGGTCAGCACACGCTTCAGGTTCGGCGCGTCATAGCTTGCGCGGTCGAGCTGCACGAGGTGCGCTTCGGGGCCCCCATCGGAGATTTGCACGAGGCAGAGCGGGTCGCGAATCAGCGACAAGCCCAACGTCTCGCTATCGACGGCGACCGCGCCATTGAAGGAAACAGTGTCGGGCAGATCGCCCTTGTGCAGATAGACCGAGACGTTCTTGCCATCGACGGTCAGGGAAAGCTTACGTGTCATTGGGCAGGGGCTTAAGCCAATTTTTCCCCAGGCGCTAGCCGGGGCGCCCCGCGACGTACTGATCCCGCAATTCGCGCTTTAGAATCTTGCCGATATGACTGCGCGGCAGCTCATCGATCAGCAGCGCGTCGGCGATGCGTTGGGTCTTGCCGAGACGTGCATTCGCAAAGGTGCGGATATCCTCGGCTGAGGCGCCGCGCGAAACGATGAAAGCCACCGGCGTCTCGCCCCATTCCGCCGACGGCGCGCCGACCACAGCGACGTCAGCCACATCTGGGTGCTGACGCACGACGGCCTCGATGTCGCTCGGATAGATGTTGAAGCCGCCGGAAATGATCATGTCCTTCTTGCGGTCCATGAGTTCGAGGAAGCCGTCCGCGTCGAAGCGGCCGACGTCGCCCGTGCGTACAAAGCGTTTGCCATCCGGCGATATCCAGATCGCCGCCGACGTCTGCTCCGGCCGATTGTGATAGCCGCTCATGGTCAGCTCCGAATGCCCGACAATCTCGCCCACTTCGCCGCGCGGCAGTTCCTTGCCGTCTTCGTCGATGATGCGGATGTCGTGGCCGGGCGCTGGCTGGCCGACAGTGTGCAGCTTGTCCGGATGGGCGTGCGCCACCAGCATGCAGGTGCCGCCGCCTTCGGTCATGCCGAAATATTCAACGAGCCCCCCGGGCCAACGCTTCAACACGTCCGCTTTCAGCGCCGCTGAAAAGGGCGCCGAGGTGCAGAACTTCATCTGGAAGCTGGACAGGTCGTACGAGTCAAAATCCGGCCGCGCCATCAGCCGCGAATATTGCACCGGCACCAGCATCGTGTGCGTCACGCGATGGCGTTGCGCGAGTTCGAGATATTTCGCGGAATCGAACTTCTTCATCAGCACGATCGCGCCGCCGAGGCCCAGCGTCGGGAAGAAGGCGACGAGTGTCGTGTTGGAATAGAGCGGCGTCGAGAGCAGCGACACCGCTTGCGGCCCGTAGCCCATCGCCTGCGCGCGGGCGATATGGCCGAAGCGCATGCCGTGGCTCTGCACGATGCCCTTTGGCGCGCCGGTCGTACCCGACGAGTAGATGATGTTGAACGGCATCTTCGGATCGATCGCGACTGGCGTGGGCTTCGCGCCCACCGGCGCCAACCAATCCGCGAATGGCCGTCCATGGGCCGCGCCATCGAGCGCGATCTGTTGCGCCTTGATCTGATCCCTTACGCCAGCCAGCGCGCCGGCCACCTCGGAATCAACGAAGAACAGCGGCGCTCCGGAATCCGCCACCATGCCGACGATGCTGTCCGGTGTGGAGGACGGCGCGATTGGCGCCACCGCGACACCGGCGCGCAACGCGCCGACGAAGAGCGCTGCATACTCAATCGAGGTCATCGCGCAAATGGCGATGCTCTCGCCGGGTTTGACGCCATCGCGCTGCAACGCCGCCGCCACGCGATCCATCAGGGCGTCGAGCTCGCGGTACGTGACTTGCCGCTCATCCTGGATCAGCGCCGTCGCGTCAGGCCGCTCCGCCGCTTGTGCGGCAATCATGTCGGAGAGGGTACGGAAGTCTTCGGTGGTCACGTGCGGGCGGCTCCGGCTGCGGGAGGACTAATCCTTCCTCTATAGCCGATGCCGCGCCGCGCGCATCCGCCTAATGGCTGGCGCCGTCGATCGCCTCATAGGTCACCAGCGTAAATCGCGTGCGCTCGCTTTCGCGCATGCGCGTGGCGATCACTTCGTGCAGATCTGGCCGCCATGCCGTCCAGCGATCGACGAAGGCGTTTGCGGCATCGCGGTCGCCGGCGCGCTGCATCGCCAGCACTTCGCGCAGCAGGCTCGTGACCGCCTCGGGATAGCGGCGGTAATCGATGCGGAGGCGGCCGTCCTCGAAGTGCAGCGCGCCGCGATCCATGAACCAATTCCATTGGATCAGCTGCATGGTGTTGTACGGCTGCTCTCGGCGGGGCTGGTTCTTTTGCAGCACGCGGCGAACGCCGGAGGCGTAGATGCCGCGCAACTGATGGTCAGTGAGCCGTCCGCGTTCATTCAGGATGCGCGCCGATGTCAGCGAGACCAGGTCAGCCTTCATCTCCTCGAGCAAATCGGCGGTGTCTTCGAGCGCAGCATCCAGATCGCGCCCGTCCGCCGTCTGATCGACGCCGAGATAATGGCCGATCTCATGCCAAAGCGTGCGATAGAAGCCGCTTTCGGGCGTGAGGTCATTGGCTTGGCTCTCGACCACCGCAGCGGCGAAAGCGCGATGGGTTTCCTGAAAGATGTCTTCGTTCAGCAGAATGTTGCCGCGCATCAGAATGGTGCGACCGTACTGGCGCGCGAGATAGGCTTCGTTCGGCAGGATCGTCGCCGTATTGGCGCCGCGCGCTTGGCCGAAATCGGCAATGATGTTGTATACGCCAACTGGAATGTCGCTGCGCACTTCGCGGTGGTTTGCGTAAGGCAGAGCGTTCTCAACAGTTTGAATGTCAGCTAAAGCGGCCTGCAATTCCTCGCTGCGCGGGCGATCGCGCACCAAGAGCGAGAGTGAGAAGAACGTCTTCACGCCATAAAGCGCATCGTCATAGGTCTCATATGACCCAATCTGCGCGTTGAGATTGCCCGTGAAATCGCCCGTCACCCAAGCCGCGTCGCCGCCTTCATAATCATCGGCCAGCAGATCGCGCGCACGCAGCCTTAAATAGCGCGCAAACGCCGGGTCGCCGTGCTCAACGTGATCCGCCGCCGCGTTCAGGCGGTCGAAGATGAAGAAGATGTCCTCCGCATAGGCCACCGAATACGGCACGGCGAGATAGGTCTCACTGGTCTGCAAGCGCGCGCGCAGGCCTGGATGCAAGGTGTCGAGCGCGGGATGGCGATCGAGGGCTACGAGCGCACGACGGCGATTTTCCGCTGTGGCGGCCCACACCACGGCGCGGTCGTCGAGCAATTCGTCACGCCGCTCCGGATGGGCGACGAAGAAGGCGTCGAGCGTCGGGCGCGTCGTTCCCGCAGGGTAGATGTTCCGCGCCGGGGCTTCCGCAGGCACGGAAAGGAACGGCGCGCGGGTGTTGTCCAAGGTGGAGGCCACCGGGCCGCTATTCATGCGAAACAGGTCGCGTTCACCGGTGAGTTCTGGGTGCGCCTCCAGATAAGCCGCCGCGGCCAGCGCCTGTGGGTGGCGCTGGTCCATGTAGAGCCGGTGCATGCGCTCGCCCGCCGCCAAGAGTTCGGCGACCGCCGCCCGCTCGCCGGGCGTCAGCGCCGACAGGTCGGGCGCCAGATGCAGCCGTTGGGTGCGCGCCAGGATCTGTTCGGTGCGGGCGGCGTCGAAGCTGGGGGCAATCCCGGCGATGGAGGGAGCTGACGGCGCTGTGGCGCAAGCGGCGAGGCCGAAAGCGAGGGCAAAGGTCATATTTTTCATGGCCCAAGGCGCTAGCACGCCCGGGCGCTGCATCCCAGGCGGAAGCGACGAGTCAGCGCGCATTGACGGGCCAGCGCGCCTCCACTAAACCCCCCGCCTCAGTGCCCAGATGGCGGAATTGGTAGACGCACTAGTTTCAGGTACTAGCGAGTAACATCGTGGAGGTTCGAGTCCTCTTCTGGGCACCACTTACGCATTCCGAGACATTCCGTCGCCTTCCTCGGAACACCCCGCAGATCAGCACATTTCCTTGAAAACACAGCGAAAAGGCGAGTTTTTCTCGTTTCGCGCGATGGCGTCTGCCTGCAACCAAAAATTGGCCATCGAACGAGATTGGCGGTATATTGGCGGTATAGATGCTCATGCCGCCGGAGCGATACCGCCATGCCGCTTTCAGACGCCAAATGCCGGAATGCACGGCCGCAAGAACGCCCCTACAAGCTCACCGATGGCCAAGGTCTCTACATGCTAGTGGCGATCAATGGCTCGCGCTTCTGGCGCTACAATTATCGCTTCGGCGGAAAGCGGCTGACGCTCGCGCTCGGCGCCTATCCCGACGTTTCTCTTGCTGAGGCGCGAGAAGCGCTCGCGGTAGCGCGGAAGCAATTGCGTGACGGGCTCAATCCGATGGAGGAGCGCAAGGTCACGCGATTGGCAGCAAGCGTTGCGCGTGCATCGACGTTCGGCCTTGTGGCTGACGAGTTGCTGACGCGCATGGAGCGGGAAGGCAAGGCGGCAGTCACGATTTCCAAGCGCCGTTGGCTGCTCAAGGATCTTGCAGCGCCGCTGTGCAATCGTCCCGTCGCCGCCATCACGCCGGCGGAGGTTTTGGGCCTGCTTCGCGACATCGAAGCCAAAGGTCATTTGGAGACAGCGCGCCGGCTGCGGGCCTCGATTGGCCAGGTCATGCGTCTGGCGGTCGCCACGAACCGCGCTCAGTTCGACCCAACGCCTTCGCTGCGGGGAGCGATCGCAACGCCAAAAACAAAGCACCGAGCGGCCATCACCGATCCCAAGGGCGCCGGGCGATTAATGGTCGCAATCTCAGAATATGATCGCCCCGTTGTTCGTGCCGCCATGCAGATCATGGCGTACTGCTTTCCTCGACCCGGCGAATGCCGCTTGGCCCGATGGAACGAGATCGATCTCAAAGCGAAGGTTTGGACGATTCCAGCGGAGCGCACGAAAATGCGACGCGAGCACAAGGTGCCCCTGTCGCGCCAGGCCTTGGCTGTGTTTCGCGAATTGCACGATCTCACCGGGCTTACCGAGGATGGGCTTTGCTTTCCGGGCGAACGCGCACGCGATCGCCCGATCAGCGAAAACACCGTCTGCGCGGCGCTACGAACCTTGGGCTTTTCGCAGGAAGAAATGAGTGCTCACGGCTTTCGGGCCTTGGCGTCATCACTCTTGCACGAGCACTCAAAGTTCTCATCCGAGGTCATTGAACGAGCTCTTGCACATCAGGACGCCAACGCCATTCGGCGTGCGTACGCACGAAGCGAGTACTGGTCAGATCGCGTGAGGTTGGCTCAATGGTGGGCCGACTATTTGGATGCTCGGCGCGTAGAGGCACCAGCGAGGCTGACTGCCTAGAATAAGCGCGGCTGAGGCTCCTTCTCAATGTAGCATTCCTCACGATGCCAGTAGTATGGCTGGCTCGCTTTCGTGCCGCCAAGTGCACTCACAGCGTGGATTGGATAAAGGTCCAGCGGATCACCGCTGCCCCCGGGCGGATTCATCTCAAACACAAAATCCGAAGACGAAACCAACACGTTCATGAGCGGGGCCGCTCGCCTAGCGGCGTGTTCAAAATTGAACGCGAACGAGGCAGGATCTCTACGCTCTGCCAAAGGCTCACTAACTGGAACCTTCCGCAGCTCAAATTCGGTGTGCGTGGTCACGACCGTAAGCGGTCTACGTCGCAACAGGGCGTATAGCTGAGGCCAAAATGGGCTGTACTTCTCCACCTCGGGAAACTGGAGGAAGACGTTGTGGATGCCGTCAATCAGAATTCCCGTGTAGGGAATGCCCTCTAAGGATGCTCGCGCGATCGCGCGCTCGATCTTAAAGAATAGCTCGGCCGGCGTTAGAGCACCGGGGTAAAGGGCCAACACATCCTGCAACGTATCGTCGGGTAGGAATTGACCCTTTGACGCCGGGGCGCCCCGCATATTCGAAATGCGGCTGACAAGCTCAACGAAGTACGGCTCTTGATAGAGGAATGAGACAACCAACACGCGCGACCGGAATGGCAT
The DNA here is from genome assembly GCF_036392335.1 of Vitreimonas sp. NCBI lineage: Bacteria > Pseudomonadati > Pseudomonadota > Alphaproteobacteria > Hyphomonadales > Hyphomonadaceae > Vitreimonas > Vitreimonas sp. Next base: position 26,451 of record NZ_DASVYD010000044.1, on the reverse strand, counting down.
ACCGATCGCACTGCCATCCTTTCGTGGCCTGCCCGTAACGTCGACCTGCTTTCGATGGAGCAGGTACAGTCCAAAGCCCGCTTTTCCAGTACTGCCGTGGCCTAAGACTAGAATGTGTGACCGCCTATAAGGACCATTTCGCGCATCGGTGCCTATCGGAATTCGTTGGGTTTCGTCGACCGATGTCCATTTCTGATCCTTGATGATTTCGCCCCAAGCAGAACCACTGGGCTTCAGTCGGAAGCCTTTCGCTCCGCTCAAATACATTGAGTGGTCCCCAATTCGCGCTGACTGCCTTCTAGCTTTGATCAAGCGCATGGCGCGACTTGCTCGGGCATCAGGATTCTCTGAGATTGCGCGGCTCATCTCAATGACCAAGTCGCACAGGTAGCTCAATCGAGTGACTTCGTCCTCGCCAGCGCCAAGTGTCAGCAACACCACAACTTTACGCCGTCTGCATGCGTCAATCAGCTGTCGGAGCGAGGCGTCGACCTGACGTCGTGCCGCGTCGGCTTCACGAAACAACTGGTGCACGCCGTCGATTACAACAATTGGCCGGGCGTACATGGAACCTGGTGGGGCCGATGCAGAAGGTCGAAACGGCGCGAAGAGCTCAGCACGATCGAGCGCACCTTCTACCACCTCAAGAAGCTCTCGACCTATGTCGGCGTCACCACCCCCCTCAACTCGAACCGCGTTGACCTGGAACCAAGTGGGCGTTGCGTCAATATCGCAACCCAAGTCGAACAAAGGAGACATTCGACGCAGATGACTAGGTATCGCCTCTTGCAGGCGCGCTTCGACATCTGCCTCGCTCTCCTCACACGTCAAGAAGAGGGTTCGACATCCAAGCGGCGCCAGCGCGGCACCCAGACCGAGGCAGAACGAAGTTTTCCCGGTGCCAAACGTTCCCGAAATCGCGGCGACAATGTCCCCGCCCTCTGAGAATCTTATTCCGCCGGCGAATACCTCTTCACCGCCTTCAAATGGTAGTGGAAGGCCAGAGAGTTCATTCAGAAGATCACTAGGTTCCGGTAGTTGAGCGACGGAAGGCGTTATTCTGAATGCTACCGCGCGTCCCGGCGCCCTTCCTGATTGCGCTCGATCTTGAAAATCAAAGAGGCGTTCGGGGTCGAGAAAGTAGGTTTGAATTTCTTGGTCTGGGATCGGCCCCTCGTCGTCCTCGGTCAGCCGCAGGACAAGCAGACCTTTCATTGCGAGGTAGTGAGCAACAAACAAGCGCACGGGCTCGGACGGGTCAGCCTTTAGCTCGCGGCCAACATCGTTGCGTCTTTCAATTGTCGTGATTGCATCCGAGACCGTCTCGATATTCAGCTCAAGCTGTTTGCCGCCGTTACAGTTTTTCTCGACGCGTTCTTGGATTAGCGTTCGCATAGCCGCGAAGGCGTACGCGCGCGTAGAAGGGATGTCCGGCCGCGTAAGTATTAGTTGCGCAATATAGAAGGGTGATGGGGCCGTGTAGTACGGCTTTGCGGTCGCTGGTTGCCAATGCGCACGAACGCCTCGCCGTTCTTGGACCGCGCCTCGACTTTTCCGGAGAGCTTCTCTCACCAAGTTGGAGACCCTGGTGCGCCTCAGACTGGGTTCGATATCGCGCTCGGTCGCGCTTTCGGGGTCCGGCGGTGCAATCTTCAGCGCAAACACATCGGCGCTGGATATCTGCCCCCAGATGTGGCGATCCATTCCTGGTCGTGGTGGCCACGTTTCTAAGACTTGCAGCTCACGCTGGAAAGTTTCCTCAATCAAGTCGTGATCAAAGTACGGAACCTTCCGTGACTTTCCTGTAGCCGAACGATCTTCAAGATCGTCTGTCCCACCAAGAGCGAGCTCACGACCGAATGTCAGGGCGCGCTCTGTCCGATAATCTGCCTCCCCAAGACCTAGGCATCTAAATGCGTGTGCATGATGATTGCTGATTGCCTGTGAGCTCGCTCGCCAGATGGCTATTGGGAGCGCGGCAACGAAGGACGCCACTTAATTGCCCCTGGGCAGCGCGCGTGGGCCGGCCCACCCGCTGTGGGTACCGATGATTTTTAGCATTGAGCGAGAGACATCAAACGTCAGTTGCTCCGGCGGATAGTCTGTCCCACGCAGGTCACACCACTCGGTCAGCCACGTCTTCGCTTGTCCCGCAGCTTGATCAAGTAAGGCGGTATTGTAGCGACCGGCCTCTTCAACTTCTCTCTCTTCCCGACGAAGAAAAAGCTGCTCGCGCGAGAAGCGCAACGCCGCGGTGCACTTAGCAACGTCGTGTGCGTATTCATTGGCGATTGGGAGCGCCGCAAAATCGGCTGCCAATGACAGAGAACGCATGGCCGTCCCGTGGCCGGTTCGGTCATCCTGGCCGTTTGAAAGGAATGCGTGCCATCTTTCGTATCGGGCGACGATGTCCGTCGGCGCAATCCAGCCCAAGCGCAGATAAACCCACAGCCCAGCCACGAACAGGACATGGCGCTCTGCTGTCTCCAAAGCGTCGAGCAAGAATGTCGGCCAAGATCCGAGCGTCCCCAAATTCCAGTGCAGCCATTCGGGACGCACAACACGATCTATCGACGCATATGCCGCAACGAGCGGTGCGATGGGAGCGCTGACGTCGTGCCAGCAGGATGTGACAACCGTTGCGTCATGAGCAGCAAGGGCCCGTACCCGATTGAAGTGCGTGTTTAGGCCGGAGCTGAGGGTATGAGCCAAGACGCCTTTGGCGTTGGAGACGGCGGCCCCGTTCCAGAGTTGACGACGTGCCAGGTGGCTCAGCACGGATGATGGTAATGTCCAGGCCTCGATTGGCGTCGCCGAATTAGCTTCAACTCTCGCGATTTGCTCGCGAACAAATTCATTCAGAGTCACCAGAAGGCGATTGCAGTCGGCAGCAGTAACAACAGCGCCAACACGTCCAAGCAGCTCTGATAAAGGGGAAGTCTCAACGCGGCCGCCAAGCGGCACAAAATTTTGGCCCGCTTGGCGAATAAGCGGACCCCACTCGACCACTCCTTCCGGAGGGCGGTGATCAATAACTTCTGGCACCAGGCACCGATTTCTTCGTTGCACAATCGAGGGTAGGTTAACCGTTTGTCAACCTTCTCCGACGTCCAGCCTAGCCTATTCCGGTTGATGGGGCCTTAGGATGGCACCTCAGGGGATAGGATCCATCTCCTGCGCCGCAAACGCGATTTTTACGTGCTTGAACAGGATTCCGACGCCGACGCATTCCGCTAAACCAGGACCGCAGGCGGTATCGGTGGGGTTTGTCCTACCCCCCGGCACCCATAGTCGCAGGTCCCGCCAAGTGCAGTCCGCGAAGGTCGGCGTGCTCCAAGGGGAGGCAGCCTCTTCCACCAAAAGACCGGTGTAGCGAAACGCGAGCGGTGGCGCGTCATCGGGGACTGCATCCTTCGCCCGAGCTACGTTTAGACGTCTTGCATACAAGCGCTCGTCTGAGGAGGAAAACGCGACACCGGCGTCCTCGCGAAAGCACCACACATTGTAGTGAGGCCGCGCCGCCAAGTGTTGGTCGGGCACGGTCGCAAACTGAAATCTCAATGCTCGCTCGTATTCGTCGGGCAATAGGGCGTTTAGGCCAGCCGCAGGCGGCGCGCTGCCGCCGGAGGGTGGCCCGGCGCTTCCGAGAAGACGCTCAGCCAATGTGAGGCAGTATTCAATGCGTGCAAGCTCGCCCGCTGCGATCGGGGCGGGCCCACTGCGGGAATTCGCACTCACGAAAGCGCTGTGCGCATCGGCGACGCACGGCGCCTCGACCGTCGCGCAGTGCGTCTCCATGTGTGTAGTGTGGCATTCCGCAAGCGACTTCGAGGAGTCTGAGCGCGCAGGGCAGATGGCGTGCGGATCGCTAGTCACCTTGCTCATCTCCAGCGGATGTTCCCGCTGGAGAGTCGAATAGACGATCATCTCCCCCCCTTGGTTCGACTCTACGTCTGGTAGCATCCCGATCCATGCCTGAAAAGCCGGGAAGGTCTGATTTGAGAATAATGCGGAATTGGACAGCACTAGGCGGAAAAGGACGAAGGGTTGATGGCAAGATAAAATGCGCTGCACCTTGGATAGGCGCAGCGGCTTGTCTGCACATCTATTTTTCCAGGTCGTCGCACAGTACGCGCCAAAACGCGCAGGCTGCACGCGAGCTGGATGGGATTTGCCGCTCGCGCCTCCGACTTCGGAGCGCTGGCGATGACCGATCCGCGGCAAGACGATCTCTTCGAAGGCGACTTCGGGCGGCGCAAACCGCGCGCGCCCGAACCAGCGCCGAAGGCACCCAAGGTCCGCAGCGCAGGCGAGAAGCGCGTCCGCGCTGCCTGGTACAACCGAGCGCGCGGCGCCCGCGGCGTGAAGCTCGCTGAGGCGCGCGACCCGACTTCGCAGAAGGTCATCATCAAGACGCGCGTCGTCGTTCACGACAAGACTGGCGGCGGTGGGGGCGGTGGGGGAGCGCGTTCGATGATGCGCCACACGCTCTATGTCGAGCGCGACGGCGCCGGCCGGGACGGCTCTGAGGTCAAGGTGTTCGACGAGGAGCTGGACCGGGCAGATGGCGCCGCCTTCGTCGACCGCTGCGCCGACGACCGCCACCACTTCCGGATCATCATCTCCCCCGAGAACGGGATCGAGATGGAGAACCTCCGCGACTACACTCGCGAGCTGATGGACCGGGCCGAGAAGGATCTGGGTACCAGCCTCGACTGGATCGCCGCCGAGCACCACGACACCGGCCACGCGCACGTTCACTTGCTGATCCGGGGCAAGCGCGACGACGGGCGCGACCTGGTCATCCCGCGCCAATACATCTCCTACGGCATGCGCCACCGGGCCGAGGAAATCGCCACCCGCGAGCTCGGCCCGCGCCTGGAGACGGAACTGTCTCGCGACCTCGACCGCCGCGCCGAGCGCGCCGCCAAGCTGGAGCGGCAGACCCATCTCGACGAGCTCCTTCGAGAGCGAGCGCGAGACAACGAGGTGCGGCTAGCCGACCTCCCCCAAGAGGGGCGCATACGCGGTCCGCTGGTGCAGCGCCTCAACCGGCTTGAGGATTGGGGGCTGGCGCAGCGCACCGACGCGGGCGTCTGGCGGCTTGATCCAGAGCTAGAGGACAAGCTCACGCGCCTTGCGGATGTGCGCGACCGCGAACGAGCGACGGCGCGGCTTCTGGCGCGGGAAGATCGCGGCATCGAGCGCGAGCGGCTGCGTGAACTGGAGGCGGCACATTCGAGCCAGCGCGCCACTGGACGGCTGATAGGCTTCGAGCAGATCGGCGACGATCCGCGCGGGCCGCATTTGATTGCAATCGAAGGCATCGACGGCAAGGTTTGGACAGCGCGTGTGGCTGCGCGCGAGCAGCTCCGCGAACTCGATGGCGTCGAGCGCGGCGCCATTCTGCGGCTAGAGCGCAGCCAACCGGAATTAAAGCCGGCCGATCGCACCATCTTCGCTATCGCGCGCGAGAATGGTCTCGCCTATTCGGCAGAACTGCACGCCCAGACGATACCAACAGATCGCGTCAATTACATCGAAATGCATGAGCGCCGACTAGAAGCTTTGCGGCGCGTCGGGATCGTTGAGTGCACGGCGGATGGCGTGTTCTTGATCCCGGAGAATTACGAGGAGCGCGTGCGCCAGCACGAGGCTCGCGGCGCCCGCCAAAGCGCGCGGGTAATGCTGATCGACCCGCATTCGCTGGAGAAGCAGGCGAACTATCGCGGGCCAACCTGGCTTGATCGCGTGAGCATGGGCCTGGAGGACACCAGCCAACTCGCGCGCGAGCACTTTGGCCGGGAGGTTCAGGATGCTTGGTCCAAGCGTGTTAGGTCGCTCGATTTGATGGGCGTCGCGCGTGACAACGGCGATGGGCTTCGTCTCAATCAGGATTGGCAGCGTCAGCTGCGCCAGCTTGAGAAGGAGAACCTGCTGCAGCGCATAGAGCACGACATGGGCCGCGTGCCGCACTTTGCGCGGGACGGTGATCGGGTTGCCGGCGTCTTTGTGCAGCGGGTGCGCGTAGCGGAGCGCAGCTTCGCCGTGCTCTTCCACGAACGCAGCGCCACGCTTGTGCCTTGGCGCGCCGAGATGGACCGCGCCTTCAATCAACTCATGGTGGGTCGTGTCAACGGACGGGACTTTGACTTCAAGCTTGGGCGCGAGGCGGAGAAGGCACTAAAGCCATTGGTGCCATGGCTGGGACGTTGACCGCAAACCCTCCTATGCTCCTGCGACAACGCGAGACTAGTTAAGGCTTCTCGTCGTTCTCGCTGCTGGCGGCGTCAATGATCATTGCCTTGAGATCAACGCCTACCCCAAACACAGTAGGCTGCACGATAGCGTAGCGGCTAAATGCTCGCATCGGCGCTTTGAGTAGCTGCTGAATAGCGTCGAGCCAGTTGCCCGATTTCGAGGTGTCCGCTAACGCCTCTTGGAGATGCAGTAACAACGCGAGTTTCCGTGTCTCAAAGTAGGGGGCCTGCGCCTTCACCCCCTTGAGTCGACCTATGGCTACGCGAATCCGAGCGCTGTCCTTCGTTTCGGCTGCTAAGGCAGCCGAAACGCAAGCGTAATCGTACCGCTCACGCTCGTCGAGATGAGTACAATCGACGCCGTCAAGAACTCTGGCTGCTTCGCCGACTAGACCCTGACGTAGCAGACACTCAGATAGGAACACCGATGCGATCTCGTGGGAGTGAACGGCCAGCGCCGCACGATAGGCGTCCTCGCCTTCCTTCCAGCGGCCGGCAAACCGATGGCACTCGCCCAGGTCTTCATGAAGGCGCCCAAGCCCGGACGCTGTCCATGTGCTGGCCTCCCCAATGAGTTCGGTCAACAGCTGAGCGGCTTCGTCGAACTTTTTTGGGTCGTCGTTGGAAACGCCGAGATGGACGAGCGCACTGGAGAAGAGGTGCTTGGCACGAACGCCTAAGGCACGTTCCCTCATGGCACCGCGGCCCGAGGCTACGGCTTGCGCAAACGCGCTACGGGCGGCCATATCGTCACCGACAGTCATGTACATGAAGCCCTTTAAGCCCGCATACTGAAGCTTGTCTTCAACGCTGGTAGTCAGTTGGAGTACGCGATCACACAATGCGACGACCTGCGAGAATGTGAGAGTGCCTCCGTAGAGAGAAATGTAGAGTTGGATAATTTCGCTGTCGGGTTCGTTAGGCTCAATCGGCAACAGCTTGTCGAACTCGATCCGAGCCTTAACATCATCGTCCAATTGGTGGGCGACTAGGGCTTGATGATGAGTGATCTTGCGGTCCCACAGTGGGGACCGAACATTGCTCCGCAGCCGTTCGAGTACCGCCGGCAGTTCGCTCGAGCGACCGGCCCGATGGTAGAGAATGCACAGGTCCGCCACCTGCGAGCTCAACGCCATGAGATCAGTTGCAAGCAAGCGCGCAGCGCCCGCAATATCACGCTCGATACCGGGGGCGGTGTGGCTCTTGTGCCAGATTGTATACTGAGTGATATCCGCGCGCGCCGCGCGGATCGCTTCGTCCCAGTTGCCCGCATTCCAGGCATCACGTTTCGTTTCGCCCATAGATTCGACTGGAACTCGGCTCTTGCAGCAGAGCTCGAATGCAAGGGCAGAGCCACAAAGACACAGGTCGTTGCTCTTCGGCCTGAACGTCCATCTAGTCGAAGACTGCGCCATAGTGATCACTTCAAAATCAGCGACTCAGTCGCTCTATTCATCCTCTACTAAGTATCGTTCTTCGGCGATCGGAAGTTAGCGTTTCAGCCGGACGCCTGCGCCGCCGTCTGAATTTTTGGGCATGAATATAATGCCGCCTTTTTCCAACGCGCGCTGAATGGCGTCGCGGTTGGGTACCGTGCTGCGCTCCGGGCCTCGCTCGCTTTCGATTCTTCTGACTGTCGCGAGCGACACACCGCTTTCGTCGGCGAGTTGTTGCTGGCTCCAATCCAGCAACGCCCTAGCGGCTCGAATCTGACCAGAGGTAAGCACTATTTTCGCTCACATGCGTTTTAATGTTGCGCGATAACGGCGCAGGTGATACTTTCTCGCTCACTAAATACTCGAAGGTCTAAACAATGTCTCGACGTCCCCCTGGAACGGCGAACGAGAGTTCACGCACCATCGCCCCAACTCGCCGACTTGTAATGAGCGGCGCGGCGGCGCCGCTCCTTTCGGGGAACGCGACAGATCGGGCCGCTTCTGCTTGTGAGATCTGGCTGACACGCCACGCCGAGCACGAGCGCTTAGGCAATCGGTGGCAACAGATCGAGACGCGGCTCTTCCGGGATTACAACTGGTCCAAGCTCACGCGCGCGCAACGCAAGCGCTTCCCCGAAAAGCATGAGATGGACGATCTCTATGATCGCATGGACGCGCTGCACGAAGAGAACCGCTTCCTGCTCGCGTCGCTCCCGGCGCTCGTCGCGACTTCATCGCTCGGCATCTGCGGCAAGCTCGCTATCGCCGCGATCGAAGTGTGCCCGGAAGAAAATGAAAAAGCGCATCGTCTGATCGCCAGCATCCTGCGCGACTATCGCGCGCTGCACGGCGGCTGACGATGGATTGGGGTTCGCTCACCGGCTTTGCGCTCTTGCTTACCGTGGCGATCATCGTGCTGCGACTGCTCTGGTATTGGCTGATCATTCTGCTCGTGCTGGGTCCGCCGACCTATGTCGGCATTCTGGCCGGGCAAGTCGTTGGCGTTCAGTTCGATAGCGTCGGCGCGGGACTGTTTGCGGCTGTGATCATCTCAGGCTGTCTCATTGAGACGGTTCGCTACAGTTTGCGACGGGTGTGCTGATGGCTCGCCTCTCACGCCGCAAGGTCGTCGCTGCTCTAGGTTCAGTACCTCTGCCTTCAGGCAAAGAGGTCTGCGCTGCGGCCGCCGCCGATCCTGTGCTCCTGCTGTGTGCTCACTATGGCGAGCTTGCACGCCGCCAGGAGCTTCTCTTGCGCCAGTGGGGCGACCGGGAGGCGTGGCTGGGCGACAACCGCGATTGGTTCAACCTCAGCAAAGCGGAGCGGCGTGCGCTGCCGGAGGCGCAACTGCTTTACGCCATCGACGAGGAATACGACCGCTGTGTCCGGGCGGGCGTTCGCATCGTTCGGCGGTTGCGCGCCCTCCCGGCGCTGACGGTGGATGGCGCCGCCGCCAAGTTGAGTGTCGTCGCGGAGGTTATTGACCCGGAGGATTACCCGGGTGCGCATCGCATATTGCTGAGCACCATCGAGGATTTGCGCGTCATGGGCCGGAAGGGTTGAGGCCATGCGCAAGTGGCGCGCGACCGGCCGAGTGTTCGACCGCTTCGAGTATCTGATACTCCTGAACACCCCACACCTCGACTTCGGAAAGTGGCGCCTGCACCAAGTTGAGGTGCTGGGCTGTTATTGCGATCACGAGGGCCTCTGCGCGCAGATCGACCGGGCGCAGCGCTGCGGTGACGTGATCACGCTCCGAGGCTTTGCAACGCGGATCAGACGGCCCGATCCGACAGGAAAGACGCATGGCGTGTCGTTGATCGTCACAAGCGTGCACACGCATTTCGCAAACGCGCTACGGCGGCTTCGCCCCAAGAGAAAGCCGACGAACGCGAATTAGGTGTCACGCGCGGGGCTTTCGCGATCGTTCGCTGGAAACGGCAGATGGTCGTTCGATGCGGGCCGCAACGGCTCATCAGACGATTGGCGCGGCGCGCTGCATTGCTGGCGGAAGTAATCGAGGAGATCGCACTCCCGGTACATGGCGCGGCTGCCCACACGCATGCACATCGGTCCCTTCTTCTCGCAGAGAAGCCGCGCAAGCGTTTGCGCCGAGATCGTAAGGCCGAGGTCGGTGAGGAAGATCGCGGCGTCCTTCCGCGATAGCAGGCGATTGATGCGTTGCGGACCGTTGCTGGTCATGTCCAACTCCTTCTGAGTTATCCACAGGCATGCCCGAGACTCAGCGCCCCATGCGTTCTGTCAACGGGCACGATGGGACCTCTTGACGGACATTCCAAAGTATGCCGCGAGTGGCGGAAACGACGGGAAACGGTCCGGCAACAACGGGAAACAACGAAGTGCCACCGTGCTCGCGCGCGCCAAGGGCAAGCGCGTCCCGCGCCGCGCTTCGCGCGTCCCTTGGCCCGCGCTGCGCGCGATGGCTGATGTGAAGGCGTCGGGCCGCGGGGCGCGTCCCGAACAAGAAGTCGACGGCGCCTGCCGGCGGCGTCGACCACGGGGCTAAGCGGGAAGCCTGCGGACACCGTCGAGCAGTTCGATGGCCATCCCTGACGGCAGGTCAGACGCCGGTGTTCAATAAAGGAAGGAACAGGCGCTCCGAGAGATGCTTCACCACCGGCGATGCTACGCCATCACCGGTGAGGTGATATGCGTCGGTGTAGCGCTTCGGTAGCACGTACGACTCCGGCAAGCCCATTAAGCGAGCTGTTTCGCGCGACGACAACAAACGCGAACGCACGACATCGCCCTCAACGAACAGCAGGAGCTGGCGGCTTGAACCACCCCCGGGCGTCCGGAGACAGCCGGCGAGACCATCAAATCGGATTTCTGCACGTTGATACCGGCCTCCGTGCGCATCCCTACGCATACGTCGATAAACCGTGCCAACCATTCGACGGCCAGATGCGCGGGCCTCCGCAACCTTTGCGAGGTGTATTGGCGCCATCAAATCCAGAATGTTCTGCGTTTCCGCCGCCGATTGCCACTTAACGTCTGAGGGCTCGTCCTCAATTATATCGATGAGGTTGATTGTGCGGGGCGGTGCGGCCGGAAGGTCCCACCATATCCAGTGCTTCTTTAGACCCGGTGAAAGCATATCGTAGGCGCGCACCAACGCCTGCGAGTGGTGCGCGCCGTGCGCACCGTCGAGCGCATATTGTCCGAGACTGATGTGCGACTGCACTGCCACAACGAAGAGGCGCGGTCTGGACTGTGGCACGAAATCCTTCGCGTCTATGACGATCGCGCCGACGCGATAGTTGAGCTTTACGAGCGCTTTGACGATCTCGCGAAAGTCGCGACCTTCGTGCGAAGTGAGCGTACCGCAGACGTTTTCCAGCGTGACAATGGGGGGGACGCGCCCCTCATTTTGCAGAGATTGGAGCAGGCTCCAGAAAAGCCAGAAGGCACTGGACCGTTGTCCTTGCAAGCCTGCGCCCAACCCGGCGACGGATAGATCCTGACAAGGGAAAGAGGCCCAGGCTAGGTCGATTGCGCTAGCCGGCAGCTGATCCGTGGAGAGTTGTCCGATATCTCCCTCGTGCAATTCAGCGGCGCCCCAGTTTTCCCGATACGCTGCGCACTTTTTGGGATCGAAGTCGTTGGCGAAAGCGCAGCGCCATTGCTCGCCCAACCCAGCGCGGACCATACCGCCGCCGGCGAAGAACTCGACAAATGTCGGAGTACGGCGCGCTCGACTCCTTCTGGATTCTGAGCTGGCTTTGTGCACGTCCGCCCCCGAGATAATGCGCGCTGCTTTACTTGCAGGACGGGTCTTTTACGGACAGTTAACTTCACCGAAGATTGAGTCGCAAGGATGGCCGCCATGGTCGCTCAGGCGCGGTTTACGTTGGCAGCGAGGCGTGATCTTCACGGCGCGGGGTTCGAATGGCCCGCTGCGCCGGAGCAGGACGAGCTTGAGGGGAACCATTTCTACCAGGACCTTCGCTTGATTTCTTGGGACCAGGTCGATGCAGCGATCGCGTTGGAGAGAGGCCTGCTCAAAATATTCGAGGACGCGCCCACCGAGGACGCGGCAAGGCAAGCGATAGATTCCTGTCTGGCAAATGCCCACAATTCGGACCCCTTGTTGGCCCCGCTGTGTGATCTCGACATTGGCGTTGCCTCTTGCGTGATGGCGCTTTCGGCCGCCGACTGCATTCCATTCACGAGCTGCAATGGCGGTGCCCTAGGTGGGCTACATAGCAGTTCTTATCCAGTCGTTGCGTTTTTCATGCGGCCCGCGCACGCGCCAATTCTGCTAGCCTGCGCCGAACGCGCCCGCATTGGCTTGAAGCCATATGAAACGGGTCGCTTCCAGGCCTACGCGGACGACCTATACAAACTGATCCACTTTGCTTGCGAGCTTCGAGCAAAAGCCGACAGCTTGCGCGCGATCATCGACTAAGCGCGGGGGGCCGTCGATCAAGCGTCATTCGAGGTCTCAGAGGACGCCAAGCTCGACGCCTTGACCAACGATTGCGCCCGCAAGGTTTCTGTGAACGTGTCGCTCTTCGCGACGCGATCTTCCGCGCCTTCTTGATCGAACAACTTGATTGTGTGGTCTAGCACGGCCTTTATGTCCGGGTCTGTAAGCGTCGAGACCTTGAGCGTCTTGAGTGCGGCGGCGTGAACCGGGCGAGAATCGTTGAGCTTCCATGCCAGCTGCATCATCGTGTGGTAGCGCAGATTATTGCGATAGATAGAGTCGATCGACGCCCGTTCCTTGCGGAAGTAGCGATCGACGGCAAAGTATAGGTTGGCGCACACCTCGTAGATTTTGAGGTCGTTGCTATCGGCAAAGAGCTTCTGGTACGTGGTGTCGTCTTTCATGATCGTTGTTGGTCGAGCGCGCGCGTCGTGGGGCCGCTCAAGAAGGATGGCGATGACCGATTGGGCAAGCTTATCAATGCCAATGATTTTCTGTGCCGACTTGCCCTTGTTACGCCAATAATCCTTCCGTCGATCGTAGAAGATGCCGAGCTGATGGAGAAACTCCTCGATCTTGCGCTGAAATGGCTCGGTTGCGTGCAGCGATGCGGGCTTGATCGGCGTTTGAGAGTTGGTGGCCTTGATCACGCGGTCGCGTCGCGCTTCGTCAGCAATTTCTAACACCCGAACCTGAACGCTGCGGTTGCTCTTATCGTCGCCGCCTCCCGCGAAGAAGCGGTGAATCTCATGCGACGTCTGGAGGCCGTTGACCACTATGGGGTTCTTGATCGTGAGTTTGCTGTCTTGCGCGGCAGCTTCCTCCGCGAGGATTGTGACGCCGTTGTTGAGCCACCAGAAATCTGCATCGTCCGCCTCGTCCGCCAACGTCGCGGCGATTTCCTTGTTCAGCGCAGCCCCGCTCTGATAGTCTCGGACATTGAATTCGAACAAGGCATCGACGATCTGGCCGCCTTCATTCACGAACTCGAAGTAATCCTTTAGCTTCGCGAGGATGACGTAGCCCTTTCCATGCGAGATAGGCTGCTTCACAAATGGCAGCTGCTTCACCATTACATTCTGTTTCTGCGCTTCGGTGTAGAGACGCCCGGCATCCCAAAGCTCGACCTTGCATGTCGATTTTGGAAAGCGAGCTGCAACTGCCTTTTCAAGCGCCGGAATCATGGCCTCCACCTTGGAGTTTCCCGTTGTCGCAAGCGTGGCGTAAATGACGTGCACCTGAACCACAGGGAATTGCGCTGCCAACTCCGTAAGCGCATTTCGATAGCTTTCAAATACCTCGCAGACCTCGCTGTTGAAGCGGGTGGCAAGCGCAGCTTTGTCTGCATCTAGCCGGATCAGTTCCGGGACCGACGACATTAAGTTCGACATGGCGGTCTCTGTGAATCCGCCATCGAGTTTCGACTGGATGATGAACAGGTCTACGGTAACGGGCGACTTGAACGTGTCCAGTTCGGTGTCGATCGCGATCAACGACCGGTTCACGAAGAAGAAGACCCCATCGATCCCGCCGTCGTTCTTGCCATCAACGATCCCCTTGTCGATTTCGTCAAACGAGAGCGCAAATGGTTTGAGGACCGTTTCGGCACAGAAGTACTCGAAGGCATCGCCGTCGGTCAGCGCCCCGCCGCCGTAGCGATCCTTGCTCTTGCTCAGAATCGATTTGATGAGGACATCGTCGCTCATGCAGAATCACCTTTGTCTTGAGCTAATTGATCCAACTATGGATCGCGGACTGCCTTGCCGCAAACCGGGTGGTCACAATCCGAAGATTGCCACAGAATTCCGCGCGATCAGGACCCTGACCTGGGCATTTTAGGCTCCCGGCGGTATCAACGGCGGTAGAGATCACTCCCCAATCGCGCGAGACATTTGCTGGCTCAGTGGGATACAAAGGGGCTGAGAGTTATCTTCTGGCACCATTTCCGAATTCCGAGACATTCCGCCGCGTTCCTCGGATTTCCGCAAAACTTCGTTACCGCCTCAATTGATCTTCGCTTCGACGCGTTCTGCGGAAGCGCACCTCATTGTGACCTTCCGATAAAGCATCGAATGCGCGCGAGCGCGGCCTGACTCCGGCGCGCGTATCTGGCGCAGCGCGATGACGTATCGCGCCGTCGACAGATGCGCGGTGCTCGCGGCCTCGGGCGTGTTGGCGCCAGTGGAGGCCAGCATTCTGAGCGCGGCAACGCCGGGCGTGGCCTAACCTTATCGATTGTAAGAGCTTGCGGCGCGCGCTTTATGAGGGCGCTGATCGCGCAGGTGAAGAGGTTGAATGTATGAGTGGAAGTTTGAGCGGCCGCGTTGTGTTGGTCACGGGCGCGTCGTCCGGCATAGGTGCGCGCTTTGCCCGCATCGTCGCGGCCGAGGGCGCGGCTGTCGTGATCGGCGCACGTCGGCTCGATCGGCTGCAGGCGCTGCGTGCCGAGATTGAAGCAGCCGGCGGCAAGGCGTTGGCGGTGGCGTTGGACGTGGCTGACGAGGCTTCCGTGATCGCCGCGTATGACGCAGCGGAGGAGGCGTTCGGCTTGGTCAACGGCGTGGTCGCCAATGCCGGGGTGAATTACGATGGCCGCGCGACGGAAATTGCCGTCGCCGATTTCGATCAAGTATTTGCCGTCAATGTGCGCGGCGTGTTCTTAACCGCCCGAGAGGGCGCGAAGCGGCTGCAGCGCGCTGGTCTGGCCGATACGGGGCGCATTGTGCTCATCTCATCCATCACCGCGCTGATGCAGACCGTGGCGCTCGCGCCTTACAGCGCGTCGAAGGCGGCGGTGACGCATCTCGGCAAAGTGCTGGCGCGCGAATGGGCGCGCACGGGGCCGAACATCAATCTGATCTCACCGGGCTACATCCGCTCGGAACTGGCCGGCGATTGGTTCGAGACCGAGGGTGGTAAAAAGCAGATCAATTCGTGGCCGCGTCGGCGCATGCTCGATGAGGATTCACTCGATGCCACGCTGCTCTATCTGCTGTCCGACGCGAGCCGCAATGTCACAGGCTCGGATTTCGTCATTGATGACGGCCAATCGCTCTAAGGGCCGCAAAGAGGTATCGATGAGCATTTCTCAAGAGAGCGGGGAGGCGATCGCCGCCGATGTCGAACGCTTTGTCCGCGGCACGGTGGCGGCCTACGAAAAAGATGCGCGTCTCGGCGCGCACGGGCCGTCGGATGAATTGGTGCAAGAGCTGCGTGGGTTGGCGCGCGCGGCGGGCGTGCTGACGCCGCATATACGCCACGGCGGCGCACATCTTTCCCATCGCGCGAGCGCGAAAGTGTTGCGCGCGGCGGGCCTGTCGCCGCTGGGCCCGGTGGCGGTGAACGTCATGGCGCCGGACGAAGGCAATATGTATCTGCTCGGCAAGGTCGCCAGCGAGGAGCAGAAAGCGCGCTTTCTAGCGCCGCTCGTCAGCGGCGAGGCGCGCTCCGCGTTTTTCATGACGGAGCCGGCCGAAGACGGCGGCGCCGGCTCTGATCCGTCCTTGCTCAGTACGATCGCGACCGAAGACGGCAATGGCTGGGTGATCAATGGCCGCAAGGCCTTCATCACCGGCGCGATCGGCGCGCGCGTGGGCATTGTGATGGCGAAGGCGGCGGCGGGCGCGACGTTGTTTCTGGTCGATCTGCCCGACCCGGCGGTGCGTGTGGAACGCGTGCTCGACACGATCGATAGCTCGATGCCGGGCGGCCATGCGGTGGTGGCGATCGAAAATTTGCGCGTAGAAGGCGACCAGGTGCTCGGCGTGCCGGGCGATGGCTTCAAGCTGGCGCAGGTGCGCTTGGCCCCGGCGCGGTTGACGCATTGCATGCGCTGGTTGGGCGCCTGCACGCGCGCGAATGAGATCGCGACGGCTTATGCGGTGAAGCGCCAGGCGTTCGGAAAGCCGCTGATCGACCATGAAGGCGTCGGCTTCATGCTGGCGGAGAATTTGATCGATCTGAAGCAAGCCGAGCTGATGATCGATTGGTGCGCCGATGTTCTGGACACTGGCGTGCTGGGCACGGTCGAAAGCTCGATGGCGAAGGTGGCGGTGAGCGAGGCGCTGATGCGTATCGCCGACCGTTGTGTCCAAGTGATGGGCGGTACCGGCGTGTCGGGCGACACAATCGTGGAGCAAGTGTTCCGCGAAGTGCGCGCCTTCCGCATCTATGACGGCCCGACCGAGGTCCATAAATGGAGCCTCGCCAAGAAGATTAAGCGCGATGCGCACGGCGCATGAGCTTTTCCTTCGCCCAGCAAGGCAGTGGCGCGCTGCTGGCCGATAACGCGAACCTGACCGCATTGGAGTTAGATCGCCGATCGAGGTCGGCATTTACCCGAAGAGCCTGACATCGCATGTTGGGGGAGGGCGGCGATTGCCGGCGCCCCCGATGGGGAGATGCACCGCCATGCCGAACGACGTTGTCAGCATCGAAATTGACGACCGCGTCGCCATTGTGCGGTTCGACCGTGGCGACAAAGCGAACGCCCTGTCAGCAGACGCCATGCGACAGCTGACAGACGCCGCGCGCAGCTTTCATGCATGCCCCGATGTTTCGGCGGTCATACTTACCGGCCAAGCGCGGAAATTCACGCTGGGCGCCGATCTCAAGGACCCCGCTCGTACTGAGCAGCGCGCGCAAAAGCTCAGCGGCCGCCGCCTCTCTCTGCGGGCGGGCCCGGATATGTGCGAAGCTTTCGAGAAGATTGATGCGCTTACCATTGCAGCCATAGAAGGCTGGTGTGTTGGCGGCGGCGCCGCACTCGCCGTTGCGTGCGATCTGCGCGTGATGGCGAAATCCGCGACGGTGTACGTGCCTGAAGTTGCTCGCGGTATGAACATGAGTTGGGGCGCCATCCCGCGCATGACCGCCCTTGTCGGCCCGGCTCGAGCGAAGCGCCTCGCAGCCTTGTGCGAAAAGGTGGACGCGGCCACCGCGCTTGCCTGGGGCTTAGCTGACGCCGTTTGCGAAGATGGCCGAGCGCTGGAGCGCGCGATGGAGTTTGCCAGAGCCGCCGCGGCGCTTCCGCCGACCGCCCTCAAAATGGTCAAACGCGATGTGAATGTCGCAGCCTTGGCGCTGAGTCAGGCGACGGGGCACCGCGATCTGGAAGCATTCGCGTTGATGGAACGCTCCGACGACTTTGCGGAAGGGGTTTCAGCCTTCCTCGAGGGGCGGAAGCCGAGGTTCAGCGGAGACTAGCGCTACAGAGGGCGCACGTTGGTCGTCTGCGCCAGACGGATCACTTCGTCGGCCTGGCAAAGCGCGGTGCCGGGGCGGAGTAGCGACGCGGCGCCGGCGGCGAGGGCGTAGCCAAAAGCAGTGGCAAGCGCATCGCCGCGTTCCAGCGACCAGACAAGACCACCGAGGAAGCTATCGCCGGCGCCGACGGAGCTCGCTACCGGCACCTGCACGGCGGGCGCGATCCAGGCCTGCTTTGCAGTCACGATCATGGCGCCGTCACGCCCGCGCGACAGCGCGACGATCTCGGCCTGACCCGAGTCGATCAGGCTGCGTGCAGCATCAAGGGCGGCCCTCTCGTCGCCGAGCGGCATGCCGACGAGTTCGCCCAGTTCGCGCATGTTTGGCTTCACCAGATGGACGCCTCCCGCGAGCCCGAGACGCAGCGGCTCGCCAGAGGAATCAAGTACGAACTGGGCGCCCATGTTTCTCGCTATCGCACCGATACGCGCATGCGTGTCCGGCGGCGCGCCGTTTGGGAGACCGCCGCTGGCCACCACGTAGCGAGTGGGGCGCGCTTCCATGATCGCACTCAAACACGCCTCAAACTCAGCAGCGCTCACGCTCGGACCGGGTAGAACGAAGCGAAATTCGTCTTGCGTGTCGGTTTCGCGCACCGTGAAGCTCTCGCGCGTGACGCCGGCGATTGGCGCCACGCAACTTTTGACGCCCTCCGCTTGTACAAGTCGCTGAAGATAATCCCCGATCGGCCCGCCTGCGGTGAACATTGCGGTGACGTCGCCGCCGAGACGCGAGATAACACGCGCGACATTGATCCCGCCGCCCCCGGGGTCGCGTCGTTCCGTGTCGCAGCGCAGCTTATGGACCGGGGCGATCCTGGCGATGGATGTATAGACGTCCACCGCTGGATTGAGCGTGATCGTGAGAATCGCCGACATAATGCTAGCGCGAGATAACGGCGTCTGCGCGCACACGGTGCGTGAACATGAAGAATTCTCCGCGTTTCTCAGTTTACGAGCTTACAATCACCCGAACTTGATACGGCGCAATAGCGAACGCTTGGCGTTGGGTGATTGATAGCCACGTGCATATGGAGCAGGGCCGATGGCGGCGGGGCAGATAGCTTGGTTTGAGAACGTCGGGCGCGGCGACATCGCCAAGGTCGGCGGCAAGAACGCTTCGATCGGCGAGATGGTGCAGGCGCTTGGCGGGCAGGGTGTGCGTACCCCGCCTGGCTTCGCCACGACCACGGATGTTTATCGCACCTTCGTCGAGGTCAACGGATTGCAGCCGACTATTGTCGCGGCATTGGCGGACCACGCATCGGGCCGAATACCCCTGGACGAGGCTGGTAGGAGCATTCGTGCGGCCTTCATGCGCGCGGCGTGGCCGGTCGAAATCGCGCAGGCCATCACGCGCGCCTATCAAGAGCTTTGTATGCGGGCCGGACGCGCGAACGTCGATGTCGCCGTGCGCTCGAGTGCGACGGCGGAAGACCTCCCAAGCGCCAGCTTCGCCGGTCAGTTGGAGACGTTTCTCAATATCCGAGGCGAGCAGGCGCTGCTGGACGCCGCTCAGAGATGTCTGGCCTCCTTGTTCACGGATCGCGCCATCAGCTATCGCTTGGCGCAGGGTTTCGATGACCTCAAGGTGGCGCTCTCGGTTGGCGTGCAAGTCATGGTCCGATCTGACTTGGCCAGCGCCGGGGTCATGTTCTCCGTCGACACCGAGACGGGGTTTGACAAGATCGTCGTGATCGATGCGGCGTGGGGGCTGGGGGAAACCGTCGTCCAGGGCGCGGTGGATCCTGACGCCTACCAAGTGTTCAAGCCACTGCTGGGAAACCCTGCGCTCAGGCCGATCGTCGAGAAGAAGTGCGGCGGCAAAGAGATCAAGATGATCTACGCCGACGCCAACGATTGTCCGACCGCGACCGTGCCGACGTCGGAGAAAGAACGCACCGCATTTGTGCTCACGGACGAGGAAATCCTGCTGTTGGCGCGCTGGGCTTGCGCCATCGAGCAACATTATGGGCGCGCCATGGACATGGAGTGGGCCAAGGACGGAAGCACCGGCGAACTCTATATCGTGCAGGCGCGTCCGGAGACGGTGCAGTCGCGCCGCAAGGCGGACGCGTACAAGAGCTATCGTGTAAGTTCCAAGGGCAAGGTCCTGGCTAAGGGGCTAAGCATTGGCGACGCCGCCGCGACAGGCCCCGTCTGCCGCATCGAGAACGCAGCGGACATCGGCGGTTTTGTTGACGGCGCAATTCTTGTGGCCTCAACAACCGATCCTGATTGGGTGCCAATCATGAAGCGCGCGGCCGCCATCGTCACCGACCATGGTGGGCGCACCTCTCACGCGGCGATCGTAAGTCGCGAGCTGGGGTTGCCCGCGATCATCGGCGCTGGCAACGCCACCGACGTACTGAGCGATGGTCAGGTCGTGACAGTCTCCTGCGCGGAAGGCGGAGAGGGCTTCGTCTATGAAGGCGTTTCGGAGATTGAAGTCGTCGATGTCGACCTCAGCGCACTCCCATCCACGCGCACGCATGTGATGCTGAACCTCGCCAATCCCGCTGCTGCGTTCAGGTGGTGGCGGCTCCCCGCCGATGGCGTCGGGCTGGCACGCATGGAATTTGTTGTCAGCAACCACATCAAAGCGCACCCGATGGCGTTGCTCGGCTTCGATGCGCTGAAGGACAAGTCGGCGAAGCAGGCAATTGAGGCGCTGACACGCGGCTATAGCGACAAGGCCGAGTATTTCGTCGATAGGTTGTCGCGGGGGCTCGCGCGCATCGCCGCTGTGATGTGGCCCAAACCCGTCATCGTGCGAACAAGCGATTTCAAGACCAATGAGTATGCGCACCTGATCGGCGGCGGCGAATTCGAGCCACAAGAGGAGAATCCGATGCTCGGATTCCGCGGCGCGTCGCGTTATTGTTCGCCAAGCTATCGCGACGGTTTCGCACTGGAATGCAGGGCCTTGCGCCGGCTTCGGGACGAATTGGGCTTCTCCAATGTCGTCATCATGATCCCATTTTGCCGATCCCCGGCCGAGGCCGATCGGGTGCTCGCCGTGATGCAAGAAAACGGACTGCGCCGGGGTGAGAACGGGCTCGAAATCTACGTGATGTGCGAGATCCCCTCCAACGTCATTTTGGCGACAGCGTTCGCCGAGCGGTTCGATGGATTCTCCATTGGAAGCAACGACCTGACGCAATTGGTGTTGGGCGTCGATCGTGATTCCGCGGCGCTTGCCGACCTGTTCGACGAACAAGACGACGCGGTAAAATGGATGATCCAGACGGTCATCGCGAAAGCGCATGATGCGGGCGCAAAGGTCGGGTTGTGCGGCCAGGCGCCGAGCGACCATCCCGAGTTTGCCGAGTTTCTGGTCGATTGCGGCATAGACTCGATGTCTGTAACGCCGGATAGCTTTGTCGCGGTAAAGCGCCATGTTGCTGCGGCGGAGGCGCGACGCGGTTAGGCGGGCGGATGTCGGCGATGTGCTGGCGTGGGCGCGACGCGGGAGGGACTCGTCCAGCGTGGAACAGAGATATGGAGAATGACGCATGCATCGTCGCACTCTGCTCGTTTCTGCGGCCTCCGCGGCGTTGGCCGGCTGCAGTTCGCCATTGCCGGCGGAGAGCATATCGCCAGCCGTTGCGCCGCTGCCCGTGACTTCGGGGACGGATGTGTTTGACGTCGCCCTTTATCGTGAAGTCGCCAGCCAACCTGGTAACCAGTTCGTGTCGCCTTTCAGTGTCGCCAGCGCCTTTGCGCTTCTCTATCCCGGCGCGCGCGGCCAGACTGCGAGCGAGATCGCCGCGACATTCGGCTTCGATGCATCGGCGGCCGCGCAGGCGCGGCTAACGCGTGACTTGGCGCAAACGCTCACGGCGCAAACCGGCGGCAGCGAACTGTCGATCGCCAATGCCGCCTGGGTCGAACGCACTATGGAATTGCGCGCCGATTATGCGCGTATGATCCACAATCAACTCGGCGCGACAATCGAAGCCGTCGATTTCATCACCAACCAGTCTGCAGCTTTACAGCGCATCAACGCCTGGGCTGCGCGAGAGACACGCGACCGTGTGCCGGAGATCCTCACAGAGAGCGATCCGAGTCGACGGCTTGTGCTCACAAACGCCGTCTATTTCAAAGGCAAATGGAGCGACCCGTTCTCCGCGAGCGCGACCCGGGATGGCGATTTCTACGCAGCGAACGGCGTGACTGAGAACGCGCGACTCATGCGCCAGATTACCAACGCGCGCTATTTCGAAGTCGATGAGTTTCAGGCCGCCGAATTTGATTATGACGACGGCGAGTTCGGTCTCGCGGTGTTTCTACCGAGGGCGCGCAACGGCATCGGCGCCTTCGAAAGCGGCCTATCAGGGACGCGTCTTGATGAATGGCTTCAGCGCTTGGCCGCGGCTCCGCCCGCCCGGCTAGACCTGACGCTGCCGAAATTGCAATTGAACGCCGAGTACGACCTTGTCGGCCAACTCCAGTCGCTCGGCGTGCGGGTGGCGTTTACCGATGGCGCGGATTTCTCCGGGGTCACGGAGCAAGCCACGCTTGCGGTCAGCGCCGTGGTTCACAAAACTTTCCTCGCCATCGATGAAGAGGGCACGGAGGCGGCCGCGGTCACCGCTATCGATATGAGGGCGACCTCGGCGCCGATGCAGCCGGAGGCGCCGCCGATCGCGTTCAGAGCCGATCATCCCTTCTTCATCGTGCTGCGACATCGGCGAACCGCCACGCGGCTGTTCCTGGGGCGCATCGCAAGCGCAAGGTAAGGGCGGCGACCCTCGCGCGTATCACGCGCGCGGATCAATAATCATCTTCACCCGTGCGCATGCGATAGCCCACGCCTTGTTCGGTGAGGATGAGCGGCGTGGCGCCAAGATGCGCCTCAAGTTTGCGCCGCACTTGTCCGATAACCACCCGGACATTTTGAAAGTCGCGCACCTCGCTGTCACCCCAGGCGCCGTCGAGCAATTGGCGATGCGTGACGACCTGGCCTGCATGCTGGGCCAGCAGGCGCAGCACGTCATATTCACGCGGCGCCAGATGCACGATGGCGTTGCGCACGCGGACTCGGCGCGCCGCCAAGTCAATCAAAAGCTCGCCATTGCGGATCGTTGTCTGACTTTCCGAGCGCACCAGACGATGGCGGAGCGCTGCGCGCATGCGCGCGAGCAATTCGCCAATGCCGAATGGCTTGTTGACAAAATCATTGGCCCCCAAATCGAGCGCGGCAATCTTCTCGTCCTCCTCATCACGCGCGGAGATGACAATGATGGGCACGTCGGACCATTGACGCAGGGCCGCGATCAAATCCTTGCCGTCGCGATCGCCGAGGCCCAGGTCGAGCAATACGATGTCGGGTTTCAGGCGTGCGGCGGCGGCGAGGCCGGTCTCTAAAGTCTCCGCGGTCTCCAATGTGAAGCCTGCCGCGGAGAGCGGATGGCGCAGCACCCGCGGGATTGCGACCTCGTCCTCGACGAGCAGGGCAAGGCGGCTCTGATTCATGAAGGGCTCTCCTCGGCCGCGAGGGCGATGGTGAAGGCGGCGCCGCGCTCGTGCGCCACAGGGCTGCGCAAGGTCAGCGCGCCGCCCATGCTCTCCACCAGCGATTTGGCGATGGGTAGTCCCAAGCCCACGCCGCGGCTGCGCCCGACATGCTCGGGCGCGCGGTAGAATTTGCTGAAGATCAGGTCCTGTGAGTCCGCGGGAACGCCTGGGCCGTCGTCGACGATTTCGATCGTGGATGTGCTGCCCGATGTCGCCACGCGCACCTCGATTGTCCCGCCCTGGTCGCTAAGCGCAATCGCGTTCTCGAGCAGATTGAGCACCGCGCGTTCGAGCAGGACAGGGTCGACCTGTGCGGGCGCGAAGGTCTGACCGGCGCTTTCGATCTTGATGTTGCGTTCCATTGCCCGCCGCCGCGCGTGCGCCACGGCGTCGGCGGCAATGTCGAAAAGGTTCGCGCTGACGCAGCGCGGGCGCAACTGACCTGCTTCTAGGCGGGTCATATCAAGCAGATTTGAGACAAAGCGCGCCAGCCGTTCGGTTTCGTCGCGCACTGCCGCGATGAGATCGCGCTTGGCCGCCGCGTCGAGTTCGCGTTCGTAATCAATGAGACTCGTGGCCGACGCGAGAATGGTGGCAAGTGGGGTACGGAAATCGTGTGACAGGGAATTGAGCAGCGCCTGACGCAATTGTTCCGTTTCAGCAAGCGCGCGCGCCTTGGACATCTCGGCCATCAGCGCACCGCGGTCGAGCGCCACGGCGCCGAGACGGGAAAGCGAGTCCAATACGTTGCGTTCATCGACGCCAATGTTGGGAGCGCGCGTCGCGAGCACGCCGACCACAACGCCGTCACGATCGCGCAGCGCGCTCGCCGCGAAACCATCGCGCACGATCAACGGGGCGGCGGCCGCCTCGATGATGTCGTCGATCTCGGATGGGCCGAGTGCTTGCGTTGGGTCCGACGAAGCCGCCACGCGCCACGCGGGCGACGGAGTCAAGATGTAAACTGGGCTCGCCAGCGCGCGGGCTGCGCTCTGTGCAAGCACTTCGTAGATGTCAGCTGGCTCAAGCGGCCGCGAGAGCGCGCGCGCAGCGTCAAATAGCGCTTCTGTTGTCGCCAATTGGCGGCGCGAGAACGTCACCTGCGCGCGCAAGCGGCCGGCGAGCAGGCCGGTCAGGAGCGCGGCGACGAAAAACAATACAAGGGAGATGAACGCGTCGGCGGTCGCGAACTGCCAGGAGAAGAGTGGCTCGACGAGAAAGAAATTATAGATGCAGAAGGCGACGAGTGCGGCTGCGAGCCCCGGCACCACGCCAAAGAAAGCGCCCGCGCACATGACGCTCGTCATGAATACGAACGAGACATGCGTGACGCCAAACGTACGCGTCAGCCATGCTGCAATGAGCCCGGCGAATAATGGCGCGACCGCAGCCGCCGCCAATTGAAGGCTTGTGAAGCGATCGCCCCGCGTCTGGTCGAACGCGGATCGCGCATATTCTCGCAATTGGCGCAGCGCGGGGGCGATCATGAACGACAACCCCCTGGTGACCAACCGAGGTTTTCCGACCTGTCTCGGAGCCCGCGGCGCATGCCGACCCGGCGCGCCGACACAAGGCCCGCCCACGGTGCGGCGAAGATGATGGAATCGTTGATGAGAGGCATATTTATAAAGAACTTATAAGCACGATATTGCATCCGTGCGCTGGCCTTTTATTGACCCACCTTAGCCTGCTCCGCAAATGAACGCGCGGAGGCAGTGATGCGAAACATCCTCAAGGTTTCGGCTTTCGGCATTCTGCTCGCCGCCCCGTCGAACGTCTCTGCGCCCTACCGCGTCGGGTGAGGGAGGCGGTGATGATCAGCGGGAACGTACACGAGCGGCTCGTCGGCGCGCTGAGCCGCTGACCGGCGCAAGGGAGCTTCACGCGCATGCAGTGTTGCAGGACCCCGTTCCGCAACGGGAGCGCGCTTCCGCCGAGCGTGGGGGCCGCAAAACCGCGCGCATGGGCGGCTTATGATTGAGCCGATTGAAGAGAGCAATTTTGGCGAGGCCGTGGGTCTATTGGCGGAAGGCTTCCCGCGTGGGAGCCGGGCCTATTGGGCAGGCGCGCTCGAACGTATCGATGCGCTCGGCGAAAACCGCGCGCTTGGAATTCCGCTCGGGCACATCATGCGCACGGACGGGCGCGCCCAAGGGGTGGCGCTCACGATCGCAAGCCGTCGCCCCGATCACGGTGAGCGTGAACGTGTGCACGTGAATTACGCGGCCTGGTATGTGGCGCCGGATCAGCGTTGGCGCGCGCCCTTGATGATGCGGGCGCTCATTCGCACGCCATGCGATGTGTTCACCGACCTGACTCCTTCGACAGCGGTTCGAGCGATTTTGCCGTCATTCGGGTTCAAACAGATCACACAAGGCATCGTGCTGGACATCACGGCTTTACATCAAGGCGGGGGTGAGGTCCTCGATCTCGGAGCCGTCCCGACGCAAACGCGGGCGCTTCTGAGCACCCATGCGCGTTTTGGGGGGCAGGCGGTCGCCTTGCAGTCGCGTGACGGCGCGTTGACGCCGATCCTTTACAAGATCGTGAAGTGGCGGGGGCTGCGCGCCGCGCACATTCTATATTGCGCCTCCAATCGTTTGCTGCATGGCCATCTCGGCGCCCTGGCGAAACACCTTCGCCGCGAGGGAATTGGACTCATCAAGCTCGACGCGTCGGTGGATGGTCCGCCCCCGCGCGGATGGCTTCGCAAGGGCCGTGAGCTGCGCTTTGTGCGAGGCCCGACGAGACCGGATGTGACCGATTATCTGGGGTCGGAATTATCGCTGTTTGATTGGTGAGTGTGGTCTGAGAAATGCGGCGGGAGGAAATGACCGTGAAGGGAAGAGAGTTGGAAGTGTTTTCGGTGATCTGCGATTTTCTGAGCGCGGCGGCTTCGGCGCCGCCTGGGCTCAAGCTTGATCACGACACGCCGCTCCTCGAGGACGGCGCACTCGATTCCTTGGGCATCCTGCAATTGACGGCGAGGCTCGAAGAGGCGTTTGGATTTCAGGTGGCGGACGAGGATTTCACGCCGGAGAATTTCGAAACCATTGGCGCGCTGACCCGCTATGTCGCGGCGCGCCTGAACGTGGCGGCGTGACAGCGCGTCCAATGTATCTGTTGCACCATCTGCTCGATGCGCGCGTGCATGACGCCGCGCGCCCCGCATTGATCGACGGACCGCGCTCGTTGACATACGGCGAGTTTGCCGCCGCTGTGGAGCGGACGGCGTTGCGACTCATCGCGGCGGGTGTGGCGCGCGGCGATCGCGTGGCCATCCTACTGCCGAAGAGCCTTGAGGAATGCGTTGCGATCTTTGCCATCAGTCGCGTGGGCGGCGTGTTTGTCCCCATCAACGCGGCGCTGAAGCCAGCGCAGGTTCGCCACATCATCAATGATTGCGGCGCGCGCGTGATCGTCAGCACGCCAAGCTTCATGTCTGGGCTGGAGGACAGTGGCGCGGCGATGATCGAGGCGGCGCTGACCGATGAAGCCGTGTCCGGACCAGCGCCACCATC
>NZ_DASVYD010000043.1:0-2057 GCF_036392335.1 Vitreimonas sp. | reverse complement strand
AAGGTTCTGCCCAGCTTTGGCGTCAAACGGCCCTTTGTCGTGACCGATCCGGGCCTCAAGGCCAATGGCCTGCTCGATAAGCTGCTTGCAGCCCTCGGCGAAGCGCCCGCCGGCGTGTTCACCGACACCCCCGCCAACCCGACCGAAAGCGCCTCGCGCGCCGCCGCGGAGGCCTATAAGGCCGCCGGTGCGGACGGCATCATCGCCTTCGGCGGCGGTTCCTCGATGGACCTCGCCAAGGCCATGGGCCTGATGCTCACCCATGAAGGCCCCTTCGAGCGCCTCGGCGGCAGCCAGCGCGGCTCGCGTTTCATCACCGCCATCCCGCCGTTGGTCGCCGTGCCGACCACCGCCGGCACCGGCAGCGAGGTCTCGCCAGGCGCGGTCGTCATTCTCGATAATGGCCGCAAGGAAACCTTCGTGTCGCCGCACCTCGTGCCGAAGGCCGCCGTTTGCGATCCCGAACTGACCATCGGCCTGCCGCCCTCCCTCACCGCCGCCACCGGCATGGACGCGATGACCCATTGCATCGAGGCGGTGCTGACCCCCGTCGTGCACCCGCCAGCCGAAGCCATCGGCGTCGATGGGGCCGAGCGCATCTCGAAATATCTCGAACGCGCCGTGAAAGACGGCGGCGACCGCGATGCGCGCTGGCACATGATGATGGGCTCGTTCCAAGGCGCGCTCGCCTTCGCCAAGGGCCTCGGCGCCGTGCACGGCCTTTCGCACGCGCTCGGCCGCATCCACGAACTCAAGCTGCATCACGGCACGCTCAACGCGGTGATCCTGCCGCACTCGCTCGCCATGATCGGCAATGCGGCGGAAGAAAAATTCGCTCGCCTACGCCGCGCACTCGGCCTCGGGCCCAACGGCGACCTGCCGCAATACATCGCAGATCTCAATGCCCGCATCGGCCTGCCCGGGAGCCTCAGCGCAATGGGCGTCACCGAGGCGCATTGGCCGTCGACGCGCGATTACGCCGTCACCGACCTCGCCACCGCCAGCAACGCCATCCCGTTCAATGGCGAAAGCTACGACGAACTCTTCAAGCGCGCGCTCTAGAAGTGGCGGACACCGCCGCGCTGATCGACATCTTCTCCGAGCTGCGCACCTTGCTCGCGCGCCCGGAGAATGATTTTGATTGGTCGAGTTGGGAGAACGCCGCCGCCGCACTTGAAGAAGTCGACGGTCTAATCGCCAGCCTGCAGGCGGGCGTTCTGCCCGACACGCTCACGATGCAGGTACTCTTCACGGTCGCCGGTCCAATCCAAGAAGTCAGTCTCAATAGCGGTTGGGGCAACCGCTTTTTGGAATTGGCCGAGCGCTTCGACGAAGCGACGGGCGAGGCCTAGCTTCGCTTACTTGATCTCGCTCAATGCGCGCCCCACCCTGCGTTCAAGGCTACACGCGACTCGCGCAAAAGACGCGGGCGCAGGGAGGACGATATGGAGCAAGCCTATACGCTGCCCAACGTGAGAAGCGTGGGCATGGACGCGCCGTTTCGCTGGCTGACTGAAGGCTGGCGCGACATGATGCGCACGCTCGGCCCCAGTCTGTTTTATGGCGCAGTGCTCGCCGCCGTCAGCTTCGTGCTCGCCAAAGCGCTGATCAATTCCAACGCCGCCTTCTGGGCGCTGTCGCTCACCTGCGGCTTCGTCTTCATCGCGCCCATGCTGGCGATGGGTCTTTATGAAGCCGGCCGCGCCCTCGAAGCTGGCGAAAGGCCGACGCTTGGACAAATGCTGTTCGTGCGCGGCGCGCTCCGTCAGGATGTCGCCTATCTCGGCCTGGCGCTGTTGCTGATCTATCTACTCTGGGGCCGCATCGCTCAGATCGTCTACGGCCTCTCCACCTTCCGCCTGCACACGACAGTCGAGAGCTTCGTCGATTTCGCCCTCCACACCGGCGAAGGCCATTCCATGCTGATCACCGGCACGATCATCGGCGGCGTGATCGCGTTCTTCACCTATTGCCTGGTCGTCGTCTCAGCGCCGATGCTGCTTGACCAGCGCGCCAACGTTTTCGCCGCGACCTTCACCAGCTTGCGCGCGGTGTCG
>NZ_DASVYD010000042.1:0-73101 GCF_036392335.1 Vitreimonas sp. | reverse complement strand
CAAAATCGAAGGTGCACTGGGTGAGGTAATTCATAACGGCCATTTGCGTCACTCCTGGCGCATTCGATAGCTGGAACGGGGCCGCTTGTCGAAGGAGCCGCTAGGGAAGGTTGGACGCAGCGGCAACGCCGGCTACACATGCGGTATGACTGAATCCGTTCTCGAAATTTCCAACCTCGTCGTCACCTTCGATACGCCCGACGGCGAAGTGGAGGCGGTCAAGGGCGTTTCACTGGCGATCGGCAAAGGCGAATGCCTGGGCATCGTGGGCGAGAGCGGGTCGGGCAAGAGCCAGACGTTTCTCTCGGCTTTCGGCCTGGCGGCGGCGAACGCCAAAGTATCGGGCTCGGTGAAATTCCAGGGCCGCGAGGTCTTGGGCCTGCCGCGCAAGGACATGGACGGGTTCCGCGGCCGCCATGTCGCATTCGTGTTTCAGGACCCGCTGACAGCGCTGACGCCGCACCTCACCATCGAAACGCAGATGGAAGAAGTGCTGGCGCACCATTTCAAAGTGAAGGGCGAGGCGGCGCGGCAACGGGCGATCGAATGGTTGGAGCGCGTGCGCATTCCAGAAGCGGCGCGCAGGCTGACGCAATATCCGCACGAGCTTTCGGGCGGCATGCGTCAACGCGTGATGATCGCAATGGCGATGATGGCGGAGCCGGCGCTGTTGGTCGCGGACGAGCCGACGACGGCCTTGGACGCCACCGTGCAAGCGCAGGTGCTCGATCTGATCGAGGATTTGCGCAAGGACACCAATGCGGCCGTGGCGCTGATCACGCACGACATGGGCGTGATCGCGCGCATGGCGCAGCGCGTGGCGGTGATGCGTCGCGGCGAAGTGGTCGAGACCGGGACGGTCGATGAAATCTACGCCGCGCCGAAGGCGGATTATACGCGCATGCTGCTGCAATCGGTGCCGCGCATCGATGGCGCGCGTGCGGTGGATTTGCCGGCGCCGGATACAGGCGCACCGATCCTCAGCGTCGATGACATTCGCGTGAGCTTCCCCGTACATGTGAAAGACGGCTCGATCTTCGGCAAGACCAAGCCGTTGCGCGCCGTTGACGGCGTGAGTTTTGCGCTGCGCGCGGGTGAAACCCTGGGCATTGTCGGCGAGAGCGGGTGTGGGAAATCCACGCTGGCGCGCGCGGTTGTGCAGCTGCTGCCGCGCAACGCCGGCAGCGTCAGCTTCCTGGGCCGCAATCTGGTGCCGAGCGAGCGCGAGACGATCCGCAAGGCGCGGCAAGATTTGCAGATGGTGTTTCAGGACCCGCTGGCGAGCCTCGATCCGCGCATGACGCTGGGCGCCTCCATCTCAGAGCCGCTGCTCTCATTCGCGCCGGAGCTCGATCGAGCGCAGCGCGAAGAGCGCGCCAAAACCATGATGCACCAAGTCGGGCTCGATCCGGACTTGATCAATCGTTATCCGCACGAATTGTCGGGCGGACAGAACCAGCGCGTCGGTGTGGCGCGAGCGATGATCATGAAGCCGAAGCTTGTCGTGTGCGATGAGGCGGTGTCGGCGCTCGATGTGTCGATCCAGGCGCAAATCTTGAAGCTGTTGGCTGATCTGCAGCGCGAGTTCCGCACCAGCTTTTTGTTTATCAGCCATGACCTCGCCGTGGTGCGCGAGATCTCGCACAATGTGCTGGTGCTCTATCTGGGTCGCGCCGTGGAGTACGGGCCTGCGGAAGTGATCCTGCGCGATCCGCGTCATCCCTATACGAAAGCGCTGCTGGCCGCGGCGCCGACGCCTGATCCCGACGTAGCCCGCAATAAGCCGCGCGTGCGTCTCGTCGGCGACTTGCCGAGCCCGCTCGATACGCGCGCCAGCCTGCGCTTCTTGAAGTCGCGCGTGGTCGACGATCCGGATGCTGTGCAATATCGGCCGCACTGGATCGAAGTGGCGCCCGGCCATTTCGTGGCCGAACATGACGCGGTCGAGAGTGCGGCGGCTTAAATCCGCGCATTCGTCGCAATGATGCTTGCCTGACAGCGCGCGTCCGTTAGCTTTTTGGCGGGTTAAACGGGGCAATCTGCATGCGCGCGCTTCTTTCGGCTGTTGCGGTATTGGTCGCGGTGACGGGTCCCGCGGGGGCGCAAACGGCGCCGCAGCGCGAGGAACGCGGCGCGCTGCGGGTCGAGAATGTGCCGGAGACGCCGCCTGATGTGGCGGACCGTCTGCGCCAATATGTGAACACGCGGGCGGCGAGCTTCGCCGATTGGACATCCGATGGCGGTGTGCTCATCCTGACGCGCTTTGCCGATACAGCGCAGCTTCACCGGGTCGATCAGCCGATGGGCGCGCGTACGCAGCTGACGTTTTTTGAGGAGCGCGTGACCGGCGCTGGTCGTCGTCCAGGCGGCAGCGAAATATTGTTTACGCGCGATGTCGGCGGGAACGAAAATTTCGGTGGCTATCTGCTGGAGAGCGCGACGGGCCGCGCACGACAAATCACCGATGACGGCACGCGCAATGAGGGTTTCATCTGGAGCGATGACGGCGCACAGATCGCATGGTCGTTCGTGCCGAACGCGGAGCCGAACTACGACATCATGGTGTCTGGCGCCGGTGGCGCGCAGCGCCGGCGCGTGCTGGACGCCGAGGGTGCGGTCTATCCCGCGGATTTTAGCGCCGATGGACGCATGCTGCTATTGCAGCGTTACATCTCGATCGCCGAAACACAAATGTCGCTGCTCGACATTGCGACGGGGCAGGTGACGCGTCTGACGCCCGACATCAGCGTTTCGTATCAAGGCGGCGAGTTTACGCCCGACGGGCGCTCCATTATCACGGCTTCGGACGAAGGTTCGCAGTTCCATCGACTGGTGCGCATTGATCTGGCGACTGGCGTGCGCACGGTGCTGACGCCGAATTTAAGCTGGGGCGTGGAGAGCTTTGATCTCTCGCCGGACGGTCGCACGATTGCCTACGTGGTCAATGAAGCTGGGCAATCCACGCTGCATCTGATGAACGCCAGCAATCAGCGCGCGCTGCCGGCGCCGCAATTGCCGCCGGGGATCGTCAGCGGCGTGACGTTCGATCGCGAGAGCCGCCGCATTGGCTTTACGCTGAACAGCTCAACGGCGCCGGGCGATGTCTATAGCTGGGATCTGCGGACACGCCGCCTGACGCGTTGGACGCAGAGCGAAACTGGCGGCATTCCGCAAAGCACGTTCGTGAATCCTGAGCTGATCTCGTGGACGTCGTTCGATGGGCGTGAGATCACGGGCTTTCTCTATCGGCCGCGCACGCCTGGCCCGCATCCGGTGATCATCAACATTCACGGCGGCCCTGAATCGCAATTCCGCCCAGGGTTTTCTTCGACCATCCAATATTGGGTGAATGAATTGGGTGTCGCCGTGATTGCGCCGAACGTGCGCGGCTCGTCGGGCTACGGTCGCGATTTCCTGGCGCTCGACAATGCCGAGAAGCGCGAGGATTCTGTTCGCGATATCGGCGCGTTGCTGGATTGGATTGGCGCGCAGAACACGCTCGATAAGGATCGGGTCGTGGTCTATGGCGGCTCGTACGGCGGCTACATGGTGTTGGCGTCGATGACACATTACAATGATCGTTTGGCCGGCGCCGTTGATATCGTCGGCATTTCCAATTTCGCGACCTTCCTTGAGAATACGTCGGGCTATCGGCGCGATCTGCGCCGCGCCGAATATGGCGATGAGCGCGATCCGGAAATGCGCGCGGTCTTCGATCGGATTTCGCCGCTCAACAATATTAACAACGTGAACAAGCCGATCTTCGTGATTCACGGCTACAACGATCCGCGCGTGCCGGTTTCCGAAGCGGAGCAAGTCTATGCCGCCGTGCGCCGCAATGGCGGTGAGGCGTGGCTAATGATCGCGATGAACGAGGGTCACGGCTTCGCGCGGCGCGAAAATCAGGAGGCGCAGCGCGAAGCGGAAACCTTGTTCTTCCGACGGGTTCTCGGGCTCGAATAGAGCCTAGCCGCGTAGAAGTTCCGTGAGCCGCTCGCGGAGCTTCGGCGCCTCTTCGTCGAGCAGGTCCTTGGGGGTTTCGGCGCGGATGCGAGACTGCGTGTTGCGCGGCAACAAGTTGCGCAACAGCCCCAGGGCGCGCGGCGGCGCGGCGATCACCAGGTGTTCGAAGGCCTTTTGCTTCTCGGCGTCGGTCACGCGCTCGGCCACCCGCTTAAGGAAGTTCTCTTCCTCGGCTTCGTGCAGATCACGTGTCTCCATGCTGTGGCGACCGGGGCCGACGCTGTCGAAACTGCGCGGCGGTCGGTCCTGGGCGTCGTAGAGGTCCTCGCCGCCGATTTCCATGGACCACGGTTCTTGCAGGGGCGCGCCGCGCCGCTCTTCCACGAGCAGGCGGGCGCGGCGTCCGTCGGCCACAAGGAACCAAGCCGTTCCGCTTTCAAGCATAGA
Source organism: Vitreimonas sp. (assembly GCF_036392335.1). Classification (NCBI taxonomy): domain Bacteria; kingdom Pseudomonadati; phylum Pseudomonadota; class Alphaproteobacteria; order Hyphomonadales; family Hyphomonadaceae; genus Vitreimonas; species Vitreimonas sp. The sequence continues at coordinate 68,691 of NZ_DASVYD010000042.1, read as the reverse complement.
AACCTCCATTGCCAGGCAACGCTGCCAGCAAATGGGCGTTCCGGGTTTGCGTCAACTCAAACCGGAGGCGGCCCCTAGAGGCAGCGCGCGTTAAAACCCTCGTCGTGCAGCGCGTCGATGATTTCGGCTGTGTGCTGGGCGTCGCGGGTTTCGATTTCGATGTCGAACTCGACGCCCTTGGCGGGCGCGGAAAGCGACATGCGGTGGTGTTCAACTTGCAGAATGTTCGCGCCCATCTCGCCGATGATGCGCGAACTGGTCGCCAGCGTGCCGGGCCGGTCGTCGCCGACGAAGCGGATCACCGCGATGCGGCCCTCGCGGACAAGCGCGCGCTCCAGCACCGAGGCGAGCAGACGTGTGTCGATATTGCCGCCGGAGAGGATGAGGCCGAGTTTCTGACCGCGGAATTGTTCGGGGTGTTTGATGAGCGCGGCGAGGCCGCCCGCGCCGGCGCCCTCGGCAATGGTGCGCTCGCAATTGACGAAGAGCGAGATGGCGCGCTCGAAGAATTCCTCCTCGAGTACGATGACGTCGTCGATCAGATTCTGCGCGATGGCGAAGGTGAGGTTGCCGACCTGCTTGACGGCGATGCCTTCGGCGATGGTCATGCCGCCGGATTTGGCCGTCTCGCCGCGGGTGCGCGCGTCCCAGGATGGATACATCGCGGCTTCGACGCCGATGATGCGGATGGAGGGCTTCAGCGCTTTCGCGGCGACCGCCATGCCGGAGATCAGCCCGCCGCCGCCGATGGGAATGATCAGCGTGTCGAGGTCGGGCGCGTCGGCCAACATTTCGAGCGCGGCCGTGCCTTGGCCCGCGATCACGCCGGCGTCGTCGAACGGATGCACGAAAACCAGATTGCGCTCGTCGCGCAGTTTCAGCGCGTGTGTATAGGCGTCGTCGAAGGTTTCGCCCTCGATCACCACAGTCGCGCCGCGCGCGCTGGTCTGTTGGATTTTCACGTTCGGCGTGCCGCGCGGCATGACGATCGTGGTGGGGATGCCGAGTTGCGCGCCGTGCTGGGCCAGCGCTTGCGAATGATTGCCGGCGGAGGCGGCGATGACGCCGCGCTGGCGCTCTTCGGCATTGAGCTGGAGCAGCCGATTGAGCGCGCCGCGTTCCTTGAAGGCGCCGGTGACTTGCTGGTTCTCGTACTTGACCCAGATATCGAGGCCGAGCGCTTTGGAAAGATTGGCCGAATAATTGGTCGGCGTATGCAGCACGCGGCCTTTAATTCGTTCTGCGGCTTCGCGGACGGATTGCAGGGTGACGGGCGGTGCGGCGGCGTGTGTGTCGAGCATGAATTGGCGCGACCCTATCGGGCCACGCTTTAAGGTTCAATGTGAGCCGGCCCGGAAAGGCAGGGTGACGCCACGTCTCGCAGCAGCGGTCCCGACGCCGCTCGACTATTTCCGCCCGGGCGTGCGTTGACCCACCGGCGTGCCGGTGCGGCCGGCGATGAAGTCGGGGGCGCGTCCGGCCCAGGCAGCCGCACTCACGGCGATATAGATGAATGGGCCGCCGGGATTGGAGCGGAAATTGGAATCGGTGCCGACCACGTCGTAGCCGCCGCGCGCATTGCGCACGACGAACGCGGAGCCAGAATCGCCGCGCGTGGTGTCGCATTCGTGCGCGAAGGTGTTGTCGTTGTGGACGGTCACCATGCGGCAGCGCAGATTGCCCGAGAGGTTGTCGCCCGTGTCCCACGAATAGCCGGCCTGCTGCAGGTCGGTGGCGAGCGCGACCGCGCGGCCTTCGCCGGTCAGATTGCGCACGCCGGCATGACCGACGCGGTCGCCCAGAGGCTGATCGAGGCGCAGCAGCGCCCAATCCATGCCGTCGATCTCGTCGCCGGAATTGAAGCGCTGATAATTGAAGCGCGGGTCGATCATATACGCGGTGACGTTGGCGGTGTGACGCCCGTCGGCGGTGGTGAAGGCAGCCGTCGCGTTGAGGCCGCCTTGACTGTGGATGCAATGCGCGGCCGTGACGATGACGTTGCTGGCGATCAGCGTCGCCGTGCAGCTCTCGCCGCTCGACATGCGCAGCACACCCATGAAACGCCACGGCGCTTCGTTGACGGGCACGAGCACGCGATCGTCGCGGCCGAAGAAGTGATCGTTGATGGTGAGCGGGCGTTCGCGGCTGTGGCAATCGGCGCGGTCCGTGCGTGCGGCGCATGTGCCGCTGCGGCCGCGGCCAGGCTCTTCGCAGATTCCGTTGAGAGCGGTGTCGCAGCGGTCGCTTTGGTTGCGCATCCAAGCGATGGCCCCGCAATCGGTGCGGTCGGTGCCTTGCACGCAGGCGCCGGTGCCGAAGCCCGGTTCGTCGCACTCGCCGTCACGCGCCCAGCGGCAGGAATCGTTCTCGCCTTCGCGTAAGGCGCGGCAATCGGAGTAATCCGTGCCGAGCGTGCAGGCGCCAGTGCCGATGTCGGGATCGTCGCACTCGTTATCGTTGGCCCAGCGGCAGGAATCATTGCCGGGGCCGGGCGCACCGGGGCGCTTGCGGATTTGCTTTTGAATATCGGTGATGGGCGGTGCGGCTTCGGTGGTGAAGGCGGTCGCGCCGGTGAGATTGAAGCTCCGTACCGACGGCCCGACCTCGCGCGCGGTCACGGCAAAGCTCACGATCACACACGCGGCGATTGTCGCCGCAGCCGCCAAAAGACGCATTTCTCTCTCCGCCGCCCTCGCGCACGAGCGTAGCCTGCGTCGGAGGCGGGGGAAAGCGGCGGACGCGCCTTGATCTCGCCCGGCGGCTCTGAAACAAGCGCCGCCATGGCCACGCCCATTCTCCACATCGGCAACAAGAATTACTCGTCCTGGTCGATGCGCCCCTGGCTGGCGCTGAAATGGGGCGGCATCGCTTTCGAGGAACATATCATTCCGCTGGGCGGCGAGGGCTACGGCCAGTCCGCCATCAAGGAAGTGCGCGACGTCTCGCCCAGCGGTCGGGTCCCGGCGCTGCACGTGGATGGCGTGGTGATCCACGAGAGCTTGGCGATTTGCGAATGGGCGGCCGAGCAGGCGCCGTCGCTGTGGCCGAAAGAGCCGTTGGTGCGCGCGCAGGCGCGGGCGCTGGCGTCGGAAATGCACGCAGGTTTCGGCGCGGTGCGGCGGGATATGTCAATGAATGTGCGCCGACGCTTGGCGGCGGAGCCAAGCTGGCCGGAAGATACGCGCACGGATCTCACCCAATTGTTCACGACGTGGTCGCATGCGCTAGAGAAATCCGGCGGGCCGTTTCTGTTTGGCCAACGCTCCATAGCGGACGCGATGTTCGCGCCCGTGGCGACGCGGTTGCGCACGTACAAGGTGACGGTCCCGGCGCCCGCGCAGGCCTATTGCGACGCGATTTTTGCCGATGCCGCGTTCCAGGATTGGGAGCGCGCGGCCGAAGCTGAAACTTGGGTCATTCAAACAGCGGAAGATCTGTACCGATGATGAAATATGTTTTGGCGGCTGTGGCGTTCACGCTCGCGGCCTGCGGCAATGGAAGTGGTGTGATGGCTGAAATCGAACGCGCGGAAAAACAGGAAACGGAAGCCGCGCAGCAAGCCAGCGCGCGCGGCGCCGAATGGTTGACCGAAATTCGCGCGCAGCCGGGTGTGGAAGCGTTTCCGTCTGGTCTCTTGATCGAGCGTCGCGCGCGGGGGCCCAATCAGTCGCTGCCGCGGCCGACCGTGAATGCGCAAGTGTTGGTGCATTACGAAGGCAAGTTGGCGGATGGATCGGTGTTCGATTCCTCCTTCGAGCGTGGCGAGCCAGCGGCGTTTCCGTTGCAGGCGGTGGTGCCGGGCTTCTCGGAAGCGATCGCGCAAATGCGTCCGGGCGATGAGATCGTCGCGACCTTCCCGATGGAATTGGGCTATGGCCCAGAAGGCCGCCCGCCGGTGATCCCGCCGGCCGCGCCGCTGCAATTCCGCATTGTGCTGCTGGCGTTCCAAGAGCCGGGCGGACAGGTCGTGGAAGCGCCGGCGCGGCGCTAGGAGCGTGAGCATCGCGCCCACACTCGACATTCTCGCGCGCTTGATCGCGTTCGATACGACGTCGCGCAATTCGAATTTGGCGCTGATCGAGTGGGTTGAAGCGTTCTTGCGCGCTCGGGGTATTGAGTCGCGGCGCGTGGCGAATGCGGAGGGCACGAAGGCTAATCTCTACGCGCTGGTGGGGCCGGCGGCGGAGGGCGGTGTCGTGCTCTCGGGGCATACGGATGTTGTGCCCGTTGATGGGCAGCCTTGGTCGAGCGATCCGTGGGTGCTGACGGAACGCGACGGCAAGCTCTATGGGCGCGGCGTCGCCGACATGAAGAGCTTTGTCGCGTTGGCGTTAGCGCACGTGGATGAAGCGTTGGCGGCGCCATTGAAGCGGCCGTTGATCCTGGCGTTTTCGTATGACGAGGAGATCGGCTGTTTAGGCGCGCCGAGCATGATCGGTGAGATCGTGCGTGAAACGCCGAAGCCGTCCGCCGTGATTGTGGGAGAGCCGACATCGATGAAGGTGGTGTCGGGCCATAAGGGCATTCGCACGTTCATCGTCGAAGTGATTGGGCGCGAGGCGCATTCGAGTTTGCCGGATCATGGCGTCTCGGCGGTGAGCGAAGCGCTGAAGCTGATGAATTTGGTTGAGCAGATGGCGCGCGAGGCTAAGGGCGAGCGCCACGCGCATTTCTCACCGCCGACGATGACGATCGGACGCGTGGATGGCGGCACGGCGGTGAATATTCTGGCGCGGCGCTGCGAGTTCATCTGGGATTTGCGCACGGGCGATGCGGCAAGCGCGGACGCAATCGAGGCGCGCTTCTTTGCCGAAGCGGAAAAGCTCGATTCGGAGATCAAACAGCGCGCGCCGGAAGGCGGCGTGAAGATCACGCGCCGATCGCGCACGCCGGGGCTGGAGCTTGATCTGGGCAGTGAAGCGGAGACGCTGGCGCGGGCGCTGACCGGTGATAACGAGACGCAAGCTGTCGCGTACGCGGCGGAGGCGGGGCTGTTTCAGCGCGCGGGGCTGCCTGCTGTGATTTGCGGGCCGGGCTCGATCGAACAAGCGCACCAGCCCGACGAGTGGATCGAGATTGCGCAGATCGAAGAAGGCGCTGCGTTTATGCGGCGGCTGATTGGGAGACTGAGCGCTTAGGGCGTGTGCGTCGCGTCGCCCTTCGACAGGCTCAGGGTGACGCGATTGTTGGCAGCGTGACAAAACTCCTGCGTCAGCCTGAGCTTGTCGAAGGCGGCGTGATTTCGCGATCTAAGTGATCAGCGCAAGGCCTTCAATGCCGCAGCTTTTGCGTCCTCGTTTGAATACGCGACGAAGCCGCGCACGAGGAAATCGCCCGGGTTCGTGCCATAGCGCAGTGGCGAACCATCAAGGCGGATGATGCCGCCGCCGGCGGCCGAGAGGATGGCGTGGCCGGCGGCTGCGTCCCATTCGCTGACATTGCCGAAACGCGGATAGAGGTCGGCGGCGCCTTCGGCGACGCGGCAGAATTTGATCGACGAGCTGGCGTGGACGAGCGCGCCGGCGTTGACGCTGGTGCGGAAGTCTTCCGTCTCGGGATTGCGGCCGGAGAGTTCAGAGGCGACGAGGCGCCATTGCGCGGGGCGCGGCGCGGCTTGGATTGGGGTGAGCGGTGTGGCGAGCGTGGCAGTGGCGATATCGCATTGCGCTTTGACGGCGTGGCCCGGGTCGCCCGCGTAGAGCTCGCCGGTGGCGGGCGCATAGATGACGCCCATGATCGCTTCGCCATGCTCGATCAGCGCGATGTTGACGGTGAACTCGTCGCCGCCCTTCGCGAAGCCGCGCGTGCCGTCGAGGGGATCGACGCAGAAGAAGCGCGCGCCGCACTCCGGGATACGGCCATCCTCCACGGCTTCCTCGCCGATCATCGGCACGCCTGGGGCGAGCTTGGCCAAGCCAGATTCGATCACGGCTTCGGCGCGTTGATCGGCAAGGGTGACGGGCGAGCCGTCGAGTTTGGTCTGCGTGTCGAAGCCCGCGGCGCGCACGGCCATGATCTCGCGGCCAGCGGCGAGCGCGAGTTCGATCAGGTCTTCAAGCTTCGGCATGGGCGCGATCAAGCATGCGCGCGGAGGCTAGTCCAGCTTGTCTGGCGTGTTGGCGTGCAATTCGTTGAGCCATGTCGTGGCGGCAGCGTCGCTGGGCGCACGCCAGTCGCCGCGCGGCGAGAGTGCGCCGCCGGAGACGATCTTCGGGCCGTTCGGGACCGCGGAGCGCTTGTATTGGTTGGCGAAGAAACGCTTGAGGAAGAGTTCGAGCCAGCTTTTCAGCGTGGCGTAATCGTACTTCCCAGCCCAAGCGCTCCAGGCGAGGAAGAGAAGTTTGCTGGGCGCGAGGCCGTAGCGCGTGAGCCAGAAGAGATTGAAATCCTGCAGCTCGTACGGGCCGACGACGGCCTGCGTGCTTTGCGGGGCGGCGCCCGGGATGAGTTCGGGGCTTATCTCGGTGTTGAGCACGTTGATCAGAGTGTTCGAGACGGCGGCGTCGAACAGTTTTGAATCCGCGACCCAACGGATCAGATATTGGATCAACGTTTTCGGCGCGCCGCCATTGACGTTGTAATGGCTCATATGATCGCCGACGCCATAGGTGCACCAGCCGAGCGCGAGTTCGGAGAGGTCGCCGGTGCCGACGACGAAGCCGCCTTCTTTGTTGGCGAGGCGGAAGAGATAGTCGGTGCGTAGGCCCGCTTGCACGTTTTCGTAAGCGACATCGTAGACCGGCTCGCCGCGCGCGGCGGGGTGGTCCAGGTCTTCGAGCATGCGCTGCGCTAGCGGTTCGATGGAGACTTCGCGCGCGTCGATGCCGAGCGCATTCATCAGCGCCCATGCGCTCTTTTTGGTTTCGTCGCTGGTGGCGAAACCCGGCATGGTGACGCCGATAATGTTCTTGCGCGGAAGGCCGAGCAAATCGAAGGCGCGGGCAATGACGATCAGCGCATGCGTGGAATCGAGTCCGCCCGAGATTCCGATGACGACGCGCTTGGTGTTGGTGGCTTCAATGCGCTTGGCTAGGCCGGCGACCTGAATGTTGTAGGCTTCGAAGCAATCGCGGTCGCGCTTGGCCAGATCGTCCGGCACGAAGGGCAGGCGATCGAGCTTGCGCTTTAGCAGCAGCGGGCCTTTGGGAAGCTCTTGCTCGAAGCGGATTCGCGACCAGAGATAAAGCTCATCGCGCAGGCGCGCGGCGGCGTCGCGAAACGTGCCGACACGGATTCGTTCTTGCGCGATGCGGCCGACATCGATGTCGGCGGTGACAAGCTTTGGTTCGCGCGAGAAGCGTTCGCCCTCGGCGATCTTCTCGCCCATCTCGTAGGCGATGATCTGGCCGTCCCAAGCGAGGTCTGTCGTGCTTTCGCCATTGCCGGCTGCGGCGAACACGTAAGCGGCGATGGCGCGGCGCGATTGGCTGTCGCAGAGCACGGCGCGATCTTCCGCTTTGCCGATCGTGATGTTCGAGGCCGAGAGATTGAACAGGATATTGGCGCCGGCGAGTGCGCCTTTGCTGGAGGGCGGCGTTGGCGCCCAGAAATCTTCACAGATCTCGACGTGGAAGGTGAAGTCAGGATTGTCCGCGTGATAAAAAATCTGATTGGCGCCGAAATTCGTGCCGCCGCCCAGAAATTCGATCGCATGCACGTGGCGATCGGGGGCTACGCCGAAATAGCGCTTCTCGTAGAATTCGCGATAATTCGGCAGGAAGGATTTCGGCACGATGCCGAGCACTTCGCCGCGATGGATCAGCACCGCGCAATTATAGAGCGCGCCACGCAGGCGGATCGGCGCGCCGACGATTAGGATCGGGAAGAGCTTTTCGCTTTCGGCTTTCAGCTTTGCGAGTGCGATTTCGACTGAATTGAGCAACGAGTCTTGCAGCAGCAGATCGTCGATGGCGTAGCCGGTGAGCGAGAGCTCGGGCGTCAGCAGGACGGCGGCTTTTTCTGAATCCGCCTCGCGCCAGAATTTGAGGATGCGGTCGGCGTTAGCGGCGGGGTCGGCGGGCGCGACGATGGGCGCACAGGCGGCCACGCGAACGAAGCCGTGCGTGTAAAGGTTCTGAAAAGCGGCGGCGGAGGAACGAGCCATATAATGCAATTTATCACATTATGCTCAAACCGACCATAACTAACGTAGGTCCAACGGCGCCAGACGCTTCATATTAGTCCTTATCTTCGAGCTCGAGTTCGGCGCGGTCGTCATAACCCTGACGCGCGGAATGAAACACAAGCGCCATGAGCCCGCCGCCAACAGCGAGCGAAAGGAGCGTGCCGATGGTTAACGCGATCCAACCGTGAATGCTCATGGCCGATGCGTCCCAATCGGTCAGCACGCCAAACATAACGGCCGCGAGGATGCCGCCGAGCGACATCGTCAATAGGAAGACTTTCATCGACGCTATATGGGCCCTGGGCCGCATGGGCGCCAGCGGGCAATGCGCCGCGCGCGCCTCAGCTACCGCAGAAGCTTGGCATCGCCACGGGTGTCGAAGCCGTGCGTTGGCGCCATTGGCCACTCTCGTCGCGATAGCGTTCGCCAACCGCAATGCGGCGCTCGAACACTTCGCATGCGACGGCTGCGGCCATCTCGTTGACCGAGACGCTGCGTTCGGCGGCGCGGCGCGTGTAGAGCTGACGGCGCTGAATGTTGTTTTGCTCAACCCGGCCGCGCAGATCGGCGCTGATCGAAGCGCCAGGCACGAAGCCAAGATAGCCGTCGGCTTGCTCGCCGATGAGACCCTGGGCGCGCGCCTGAGTCAGCGCCGTGTCGGCTGCTTGCGCGTGGGCCGGGGCGCTAAGGGCCAGCGTGGCCGCGACAAGGGCGGTGAAAGCGAGCGCGCGGATCATGGCGTTGTGCCTCCGAACAAGTCTGAGTTCTGGTCGAGCAATTCCGCCGCGTCGCGCTCAAGGCGTACGATCACTTCCTGGCGGATATTGACGTTGAGATTGATCTCGATCGGCTCGTCGGGCGCCTGAATCTGCACGGGGATGCAGCCGGCCGCGAACGCCGCCGCGCCGAGCACGGGAAGCAAAGCTGATCGCAGGTGAGCTCTCATGCGTCGAAACTCCTGGATGCTTCGTAATGTGGGCTAGCTGAACCAGTCCTGAAGCTGGCGTCTTAATCGGTTCCCGGCGGGCCGGGGTCAACCTCTTGTGCGGGCGAGGGTTCCTCTTCCTGCTCCTCGGCCCGATTTATGAGTGAGCCGGGGTCTGCAATCGAGGCGGCGGTTTGCGCCAAGCGGCGGAAGGGGGCGGTGACGGTGACGTTGAAGTCGAACGGCACGCCGCGCACGGTGACGCTGCCCAAGCCCGGAATGGGCGCCACCGGGCCCAGATCGACGGGCTCTCCCGAATTGCGGCCGCTGAAGGTGATCGAGGAGATCACATCGCCATTCAGGTCGCCGTCGAGCGTGAGGCTGAGATCGTCATAGCGGAAGCTGCGCAGCGCATCGAAAGCAAGCCGTGACGCGCCCGTGGCGCTATCGCCAGCGTGGCCGGTGTAGGCGATCGTGCCGCCGCCTGGCGCCGCCCGTAGCACACCGCCTTCGACATAGGCGCTGACGCGCGTGAGGCGCACCGGGAAGGAACCTTCAATGCGTCCGGTGGCGCGGAGATCGGGGACATTGAGAGCGGATATGAGTTCCGTGGCGTCGACGTCGCGCAGCGTGAGTTCGAATTGGGTTTCGTCAGAGCCCAAGGTGATCGTGGTCGGCGCCATGGCGAGCGTGCCGGCGGCGAAATCGAACTCTGCCTGCTCGATGGCGACTTGCTGCTGGGGCAGCAATTGGAAGCGTACACGGCCGTTACGCACTGCGACACCCGGATTGAGGAGGCCGACGCGCAGGAATTGGCCTGGTGGTGTCGTGAGTGCGAAGAGATCGTCGAAATAGACTTCGCCATTCACGTTGTTGACGACGGGAATGGTGGCGGTAGCGAGCGAGACATTTTCGAGCTTGGCGCGGCCAACGCCGATAATGGCGTCGCGCGTCCAGTCAATGCTCGCTGTGACGATGGCGTCGCCAGTCACGCCTTCGACCATGCCGCGTGCTTGCTCGGTGATGTCGTAGGGCTGCAGCGACGGGCCGAAGGTGATGCGTTCTGCGTTGATGCGGGCCACGCCGACGCCTTGATCGACATCGTGCTGCGCCTCGAAGCGCGCGAGCTGCTGACGATTGGCGTCAAGCACGATGGCGCCGTAGGCGTTGATCTCGCCATTGGCCAAGACCGCGTTCATGTCGGCGATGCGCAACGGGTTGAACAGCGGGCGATCGTCGGGCGTGGCTGGCGCATTGGCGGTGAGCAGCGCTTCGCCGGCGCTGACGCGGATGACAGGCCGGCCGTCTTCGGGGGCGGCGCTCCAGCCGCCTTCGATTGTCGAGATGGCGCCGGGTAGCGCTGGATCGGTGAGAACGCCCTCGGCGAATTGCCCCTCGACGCGCCAGGACTCGGCGATGTGCGCGTTGGCCGTGAGGCTTGCCATGACCAGTGCGAGCGCGCGGTCCTCGGCCATGTCGATGGTGAGGCGCGGCGTGTTGGCGGTGACGGCAAGCGTCATGTCGCCCGTGCGGCCGCTGAAGCGACCGACGACATGGGCGGCGCTGATGCGTGCAGGTTGCGCCGCTTCACCCGCCATGCGGCCATTGAGTGCAAGGCTGCGAATGGTGAAGCCGCCCGAGAGCGCGCCATGCTCGTTCGCAGCGATGAGCGCGCCATCAAGCGCGCACAATGCGAACTCGCCGTTCGCGAATGAGAGGCCGGCGGCGTCAAGGCCGCCAAGGCGGGTGGGCAAGCAGCCATTCCTTGGCAGAACGCGCCATCCATTGCCCCAGGCGATGGTGATGTTGAGATTGGGCGTAAGCTCGCGCACCTCACCGTCGCCGATCGGGCCAGTGATGTGAACGGGGCCGCGCAACTCGATACTGCCGCCGCGCTCGCGACCGGCGCTGATGGTGATTCCGAGTTCTTCCGCGGCGATGCTGGCGTCGTCGGCGCGCCAGTTCGCGAGCGTCAGCGTGCCGTCAGCTTCGAGCGGCGCTTCGCCGGACCAAGTGACCGTGTCGAGTAGAAGCGTGGCGCTCGGTGCGCCGCCGCCGCTGAGTTGCAGTTCGACTGCGCCGGCAAGTGTAGGGCCGGGCCATTGCAGCAACAAAGCGGGCGCGTCTTGGCGCAGCGGCGCGAGGCGCGCGTTCAGACCGCTTGCCGCGCGCGCCTCGATCGGCGCTGCGACGACGAAGCGGGGATTGCCCGCCTCCGACGTGATCGTCAGCGGCGCGCTGAGATCAAAGGCGTCAGCGGCGCGATCAAGGGCGGCCTCGGCGGAGGCGAAGGTCGGCCCAAGCGGCGACCCGCCGAGATTGGGGAACGCTTCGCGGATCTTCTGTTGCGCGTCGTTGGTGAGGCGGGCCTGCCGCAAGCGCAGGCGCGCCTCGCCGGCATAGGTGGTCGCTTCGGTCGCGTCGAATCGGAGCGCGCCGCTGACATCCGGCTCACGCGAGATGACGCCGAATGCATCGAGGCTGTCCGCAACGATGCTCCAGCGCGCCGCGCCGCTCTGGCCTTCGCCGTTGGCGGCAAGGTCGAGGCGGGTTTGCGTGAGCGCGTTGTCATCAACACGCAGCGTGTCGGCCGCGACGCCGGCTTGCATGTTCCATTGCGCGAGTTCGAGCGCATCCGCGCGCATCGCACTGTGAAGGCTGAGCGCGCCAGTGAGCGTTTCGCTGGCGAAGGCCGCAGCGCTCAATGCGCCGACCCGCCATGCGCCCTCCACATCCACGCGCGACAAGTCGAGCGGGGCGCGGCCGAGCGCGCGCAGCGAAGCGTCCCGAACGCGCGCGTCTTCCCAGGCAAGATCGGCCAAGGCCGCGTTGAGGCGGAAGGCGATGCTCGCGTCGCGCGAGACGATGACGAGATCCGCCGCGCCATTGGCAAGCGCATAATTGGCGTCCGATTGCGTCGTGTTGGTGATGCGCGCGGCGGCGGTGAAATCTTCGCCGATCGTGCCCTGGGATTCGAATGTGGCAATGAGCGCACCGAAAGGCGCCGCGATCTCGGCGGAGCCATCGACGATTTCTAGTTCTAGCCGGGGGATGGAGGGGCGGCGCGCGGGGCCGGCGTCAGCTTCGAAGCGATCGAGCGCGCCTGCGGAAACGTGGCCCTCGCGATCGACACGCAAGCGCAATTTCGGTTCGATCACGCGCACCGCCTGAAGCCGGGGCGTCAGTCCGCGCCATTCCCAATGCGCTTCGATCCGGGCGACATCCACGTCCGGCGCATCCGGCGCGCCGATGCGAAATTCGCTGATCGTGATGCGTTCGAAATTGAGATTAACAACCCGTAAGTCTGCTTCTGTGCCGCGCTCGGACAGCGCTTGGCCGATCATGAATTCGGCCAGCGGCATACGCACTAACCACACGCCGGCCGCGACCAAAGCGGTGCTCACCCCCAGCGCCAGTAGCGCTGTGGCCCAACCGATCAACAATCGGCGGGGGGGCGGCGAATCTTCCGGGGGCTGTGGCAGCGCCTGGTCTTGACTCGCAACGGCCTGGTTAGACCTATGTGCCATATTCCTTGCTTGGCTCGGTCCTTGCTGGGGTCTGACTACTCGTACTGGCGCATTCCTGGGGCAATGGAATGACGTCAATTGGGTTTCCGGCGAGATAACCAAAATGCGGAAAACGCTTGTCAGGAGAGCGTTTTTTGCCAAAGCCGGGGGTGGAGCAGAGGTTTTGAGAGCAGAAATCGCTCAACGCCTAATGAAGGCTCGTAAAGGATTGGCCGGCTACGCCGTGATGGCGGGCGCCGCGGTCCTGGGCTTGGGGCTCGCGTGGAACGCGGGGCTCTTTTCTGGCGCGTCCGAAGCGCGGGCGGCAGAAAATGCCGCGATCCGCGAACAAGCGGCCCGCCGCGCCGAGCATTTGGCGTTTACTGAAGTTTACCTGGCGCATGAATCCCGCGACGTGCGTGTGGGTAGCGGTGAGACACTGGCCAGCGTGCTGACGCGCGCGGGCGCGACACAAGCTGAAGCGAGTGCGGCGCTCGCGTCGATCGCGGACGTGTACAATCCGCGCCGTTTGCGGCCAGGCCAAGAGATCAGCGTGTTCTTCCAGCGCGATGGCGGCGATGCGCGTCTTACGGGCATTGCGTTCCGTTCCGAACCCGGTGCTTCGGTGACGGCCAATCGGACCACACGCGGCGATTTCGAAGCGCGCGAAGTGTTGATGCCGCTGACCTTCGAAATCGCGCGGATCTCTGCGCCGGTCGAGACAACGCTCTACGGCACGGCGATGCAATTGGGCGCGACCGACCGAGAAGTCGCGGCGCTCGCGGACGCGTTCGCGTATGACGTCGACTTCCAGCGCGACGTGCAGCCGGGCGACAATTTCGAACTCGTATTCGAGCGCTTCTACGACGACGAAGGCAACACGGTGCGCACCGGCGAACTCTTGTTCGTTGGCTTGGAGACGCGGCGCGGTCGCCGTGATTTCTATCAATTCCTCGCGCCAGGCGACACGCGTCCCGATTGGTATGACCCGGAAGGCCGCAGCGCACGGCGCTTCTTGATGAAGACGCCGATCAACGGCGCGCGGCTGTCGTCGGGCTTTGGCATGCGTCGCCACCCCATCCTTGGTTATTCGCGTTTGCATCGCGGCACTGACTTTGCTGCGCCGATTGGCACGCCGATCTTAGCGGCGGGCGACGGCACGATCGTGCGTGCGGGCCCGTTCAGCTCCTACGGCAATTACATCCGCATCCGCCATGCCAACGGCTATGAGACGGCCTATGCGCACATGTCGCGATTTGCACGCGGCATGCGTGCGGGCGCGCGCGTGCAGCAGGGGCAGGTGATCGGCTATGTCGGCAATACAGGCCGCTCGACCGGTCCCCATTTGCATTACGAGGTGATGCAGCGTGGGCGCCAGGTGAACCCGATGACCTTGCGCGTCGCCAATGGCCGCAACCTGGAAGGCCGCGCGCTCGAATTGTTCATGATCGAGCGCGAGCGGATCGACACGCTCCGTCATGTCCGCGACAGTGAAGTGACGGAGATTTCCGCCACGGCTGCTGCGTCGGGAATGTCGGCCGCCGCGCCTTAATCGACGATTGAGCAACCGGCGCGCGAGAATCAGGCAACTTCTTTGTTGAGCGCGCGGGGAATCCGGCGCAAAAATACCCCAGGCCTATTTTGGTCGCGGCGGGGCCGCACACGCCAAGAGTGGAGCGCATGGGGATTCGGGCTCTTATTGCTGACGATCACGAGCTGTTCCGGAGCGGCCTGAAACAGCTGCTCGTGGATTCGCTCGACGCCGACGATGTGCGTGAGGCGGAAACGCTGGACCAGGCGCTCGAAATGCTGACCAACGACGGGGCGGGCGACCTCGTATTGCTCGACCTGCGCATGCCCGGCATGTCCGGGACCGAAGCATTGTCGGCGTTGCGGGACGGCTTTCCGGACGCGAAGGTGGCGGTGGTGTCGGCCTGGGAAGATCGGGCCGACATTCTTGCGGCGCTCGGCGCGGGCGTGCACGGCTATATCCCCAAATCGCTGCCCTCGGCCGAGATCGCGGCGGCGATCCGTTCGATCCTTGAAGGCCGCATTTACGTGCCGCAATCAATCGGCCGGCGTGATGCGGGCGCGAAACCGGAAGGCGCATCGACGACGGCGATCGGCAACGGCTTGGGGCAGGACAAGCTGACGCTGCGCCAAAAGGAAGTGCTGAACGAGCTGCTCAAAGGGCAGGCCTCGAAGGAAATCGCGCGCACGCTCGATATCGCCGAGGGCACGGTGAAAATTCACCTGGCGGCGATTTATCGCGCGCTCGGCGTGCGCACCCGCGCTGAAGCGATCGCCAAGCTCAAATCACATTAAGCGGCGACGCCGAGCTGCGCGGCGACGGCTTGCATCAGTCGGTCTGGATCGACCGGCTTGATCAACCAGGCGAATCCGGATGCGCGCAGCATCGCCAGCGTTTCCGGTCCGGTGTCGCCGGTGATGATGATGGTGGGCGGTGGCGATGGGAAGCGCGCGCGGGCGCGGCGTGCGACATCGAGACCCTTCAACGCCCCATCGATGCGCAGATCCATGACCAGCAAGTCTGGCGTCAGACCAGCGTCGAGAGCCGCGACGACATCGGCTTCGCTGGCGCAGGAGTGGACCGCGCCGCCCAGGTCGCGCAGTACGCCGGCCACGGCTTCGCGCGCGAGCGCGTCGTCATCCAGCAGCAAGACCTTGACGCCGGCGATGCTGTGCGCAGCGGCGCTTGACGGCGTGGCGCCGTTGGCGACGTGCGCGCCCCTGGCGCGTAACGTGAAGCGCGCGCCTTCACCGGGTGTCGAGGACAGGGAGAGCGGCGTGTCGAGCAAGCGGGCGATGCGCTTGACGATCGCGAGTCCCAGCCCGAGCCCGTCGCCGCCGCGGGTTTCAAGGCGAACGAACTCGTCGAAGATGCGGTCTTGATCGTCCAATGGAATCCCAGGCCCGTTATCAACGACGCTAATGTCGACGAACTCGCCGCTCGCACTGGCCTCAATGCGGCACGCACCGCCGCCATGCTTCATGGCGTTGGCGACCAGATTGCTCAAAGCGCGCTCGAACAACATCGGATCGGTGGAGATGTTCAGCGCGGTCGAGCGCACGTCGACTTGGCCCCCGGGGTGTTCGGCCGCGATGCGATCGAACATGTCTTGGACGCGCACGTCGTCAATCTCAGGCGCGACCGCGCCTGCCTGCACGCGCGCGAGATCAAGGAGGGTGGAGAACATGCCGGTCATGCTCTGGGTGGCGCGCTCCATCTTCTGTAAAATGTCGCGGGCTTCTTGGGTCTCCACGCGCCGCTCCAGCGCGGCGAGATAAAGCGTCAGCGCATGCAGGGGCTGACGCATGTCGTGACTTGCGACGGCGAGAAACCGGCTCTTTGCGGCATCCGCTTCGGCGGCGCTGGCGCGCGCGAATTCCGCGGCGTCTCGGGCTTCGCGCCAACGTTGGCGTTCGCCGCGCACTGCAAGCGCGGCAAGGCCCGCCGCGAACAGCGCCATCACGGCAAGCGCGATCGCCGTAACGTCGATTTGCTCGCGTGCGCCGCGCTCGGCTTCGCGCGCGACATCGTTGATCGCGTTGACCCGGGCGTGCAGGTCCGACATGGCCGCACGCAGGTCGGCCCTGAATGTGATGGAGTGCGCCGCATGGTCGTCGGCGCTGAGCTGGTCGGGCAGGGCGAAGTCTTGCTCGATTAGGGCGCCAATGCGGGCGCTCGCCGCGGCAAGTTCGGCGTCGCCGGCGCTATGTCGCTGCAGCGTCGCCACCTGCGTGCGCGTGGCCTGCATGGCCGCTTCAGCGTCGGCGCGCAACGCGGGCGTCGCCCGTTCAGCGATCAGCAGGCGCGTCGCTTTCACGTCCGTGAGCGCTTGCATAATGGCCACAGCGTCGTCGCGCACATTGCGCGCCGTGGCGACTGTGTTCAGCGTGCGCGCGTGCAATTGGCGCTGCTCCGAGAATTCGGAGAGCATAGCCACGACAAGCAGCGCGACCAAGGCAATGGCGGCGACCAGAATGAGTTCGGTGCGCGACCTGCGCGCGCCGAGGGTGTCGACGTAATCAGGCGGCATGGAGTTCGGCCGCCGCGGCCTCGCTGAGCGCTCGGGCGTCAACGGGTTTGATCAACCACGCGAATCCAGAAGCGCGCAACATCGCAAGCGTCTCCGGAGCGGTGTCGCCGGTTACAATTATGACGCGAGGGGCGCGGTGCATGCGGGCGCATGCGCGCTGCGCGATATCCACGCCCTGCAGAAGCCCATCGATGCGCAAATCCATGACAAGGAGCTCGGGCGAGGCGCCTTGGCCGAGCAATGAGTCCAACTCCGCCTCATTGGCGCCGACGCGCACGGTGGCGCCGATGTCCCGCAAGGCGCCGGCGATGGCTTCGCGGGCGAGTGCGTCGTCATCGATGACGATCACATTGGCGCCGCGCATGGTGACGGCGGCGGTGGGTTCGGTCTCGACTGGGCCGCCGTTCGCAGCCACCAGCGGCAGGCGCAGTATAAAGCGGGCGCCGCGTCCGGGCGCCGACACGAGTCTGATCGGCACATTGAGCAAGTCCGAAATGCGCTTGACGATGGCCAGCCCCAATCCCAGCCCTTCGGCGCCGGCGCGCCCATCGAGACGCACGAATTCCTCGAAGATGCGATTTTGATCCTCGAGCGGAATGCCCGGACCGTCATCGACGACGTCAATCTCCGCGAACGTGGCGAGTGCGCGTGTTTCGATACGCGCCCTACCGCCGCCGTGCTTCAGCGCGTTGGCCACCAGATTGGCGAGAATGCGCTCAAGTAGCGCTGGATCGCTGCGCACGATCATGGGGGTCGGCGCGGCGCTGATTTTGCCGCCCGGGTGTTCGGCGATGATGCGGTCGATCACATCTTGGACGCGGACATCGTCGATCTCGGGTTGGACCACGCCGGCCTGGACGCGCGCGAGATCGAGCAGCATCGAGAACATGCCGACCATGGATTGGGTGGCGCGATCCATCTTCTGAAGGATGTCGCGCGCCTCCGCGCCCTCGACGCGGCGCTCAAGCGCGGAGAGATAGAGCGTCAGCGCGTGCAACGGCTGGCGCATGTCGTGGCTGGCGACTGCGAGAAAACGGGTCTTGGCAAGATCGGATTCGTGCGCCTTGACGCGCGCTGCTTCGGTGGCGGCTTGGGCCAAACGCCATTGTTCCCGTTCGCGACGCAGCGCGAAAATGGCGAGCGCCGACGCGACCAGAGATAGCACGCCGAGCATGATCGTGATCATGTCGAGACGACGATGCGCGTTGTCTTCGGCGATGCGGGCGACATCGATGCGCCCGTTCAGCAGTACTTGCAGCGCGTCGCTCTCGTGACGGAATTGGGTATAGATGTCTTGCTCGGGGCGTTGGCGCGCGGCGGCGCCTGGGCCAGCGGCGATCTCGGCGTCGAGTATGTTCAAGCGCCGTTCGATCAGGTTTTCGAGGCTCGTGAGACTCTCGCCGACCTCGGCGTCGCCCGCGGCGAGACGAGAGGCGTTGGCGCTGCGGGCGCGGGCTTCAACCTTCGCGCGGTCGTAGTCCGCGAGCAGGGCGGCGTTGCGTGTGGCCACGAAGCGGCCCGCCAGCGCTTCGGCGTCAGCTTGCGCACGGGCCGCGCCGGCGATTTCGGCCCGCACCGCGCGCACCATGGCGACGACTTCGTACTCGTTGGCGTTGAGGCGCGCGCCGCTCCAAAGCAGGGAGCCGAGCACAATGATAAGGACGGTTACGCCAGCGATCGCGGACGCAAGGATGAACTCAGCGCGAAAGCTGCTTGAGGAAACGGCGCTGGGTGATTCCGCCATGACTTCCTAATTGCGCGCGGGTGGGGTCCTAAGACAAGCGATTCAAGACGCTTCCAACCACGCGACAATCGCGTCGGCGCGGGCGGGTTTTCGCATCATGTCAAACCCGGCCTGGCGGGCGGCGATATCGGATCGTGCGCGCAACGTCCCGGAGAGGACGAGGACGCGGGCGCGTTGGGCTGTGGATAAAAGGTCGCTGGCCACCGCGACGCCGGTCGGACCATCGCCCAGATCGTAGTCGGCGATGATATAGTGCAGTTCAGCCGCGCGCGCGCCGAGCGCGTGATCGACCAAGGCCGCGTGGGGCGCGTGGGCGACCTCCGCGCCCCAATCCTGCAGCACCAGCATCAGCGCTTCAGCCGACACCGGATCATCTTCGAGGACTAGAACGAACGGCTTGTTGCGAACCATTTGCGTGAGAACAAACCACGCCAAGGCTCTGCTGGGCAGGCAAAAAAAGGTTCTAGGCCGCAGGGCATAGGTCTATTGGAATACCGCACGGGCGCCACCGGTGTCGCGGTAAAGGCATAGGCCATCGAACACGACTTCTGTGTAATATCCGCGTGCGCAGGTTTTTGTCATCTTTATCGCAGCCAGTCCTTTACCTGATTGCGAGACACAACCTTGACGAGAGCCAGCACTTATCAATTCACTAATGCGGACTCGGGCGACGAATGGGTCGCCACCGGCGGTTCGCGCGGCGAGCCTGCGGATTATTGTTCGAAGGAAGGCGCGATCGCGCTCAAGGCGAAGATCGAAGCCTATTGGCGCGAGCGCGGCCAGGACGTGATGATCGCCCTGCACAATGTCGGGTTTCACCCCGCAATCCGCGCCGCGCGGTACGATGTGCGCAGCGACATGGTTAATGGATTGCCGCGCGCGCGTAACGCCAAGGGTGCGGCTGCCACGCCACCCCAGTCCGACGCCTATGTCGAAGATTTCGATATGGCCGATGAGGATCTCGCGTTCGAATAGAGAGTTGCCGCGCCGGCGTGTATAGACCGCCGACATGTCTGACGATCTCGCGCCTCCCCCCAGCCTCGAAGCTCCCGATGGATACGTCGCGCTGGACATGCGCCGTGGCTTCGCGCGCGAGATCGGGCCGCTCTACCGGGCGGAGCGCAATGGTTTGTTCACCATGGGCTTCAGGGTCGAGGAGCGCCACACCAACGGCATGAAGAACGCCCACGGCGGCATGCTCATGAGCTTTGCCGACATGGCCTGGGGCCACATCGTCTCGGTCGAAAGTTCTTCCTACTGGGTGACCGTGAGACTGGTGGTCGATTTTCTATCCAGCGCGCACCTGGGGGATTGGGTCGAGGGCGGGGCGGAATTGCTGTCGCGCGAGGACGACCTCTATGTTGTACGCGGCCGCGTTTGGGCCGCCGATCGGACGCTCATGACGGGAACCGGCGTGTTCAAGCCGATCGCGCGCCGGGATCCACGTCCTGGTGAGAAAGCTTACGCCGCAACTAACGGCTAACATCTCGATTTATCATAAGTTTTGCTTAGGGCCTTGGCGGCACACTGGGCGTCGACTCGGGCTTTGCGAGGTGATGCATTCGCGCCAGCCTTGCGGGCAATCTTGCGGTTGGGCCGTCGCGAACGTGGCGGCGGGTTCCCAGCGCGCGTATGGTTAATGCGTAGGGGGAGCCGTCGATGACAGGTTCAGATACGCCGCGCCTGGAGCGCCAATTCCCGCTGTGCGCGCAACACGTTGCGCCGCGATGCGAGATGGTTGATCGCTCAATGGGGAAGAAGGGCCGTTTTCGCGCAGGTCTCTTGCGCGGGAGCTTGGCCACCGTTGGGGGATATCTCGTGCGCGTCAATCCGGCCTTGTCGTTGTTCGCCGCTTCGCTGATTGCGTTCGCGCCGGTGCACGCGTTGGCTCAGGATCAGCAGGCCAGCGTCTCCGTTCGCGACCGGCCGCGCGAAGAATACGATCCGCTGGGTTTGCGTTTCGGCGGCTTCACCCTCAACGCAACGCTGGATCTCAGCGCCGCGAGCACGGACAACGTGTTCGCGGAAGAAACCGGCGCTGATGAAGATGTCATTTACGCCGTCGCGCCCAGCGCGCGCGTGCGCTCGAATTGGTCGCGCCACGCCATCCAAGTCGAGGCGGGCGGTCGGTTTGAGAGCCACGAAGATTTCTCGAGCGAAGACGCGGACACCAATTTCGCGCGCTTCTATGGCCGTCTTGATGTCGGCGCCCGTTCGACCGTGGCGCTGTCTGCGAGCACTGCGCATGAGGTAGAGTCGCGCACCGAACCGGACGCGCCGACTGGCGGCGATCCTGTCGAATACGATCGTCAGGACGTTGCGTTGACGGCGGTGCACACTTTCAACCGGTTCAAGCTGACCGGCGGCGTCGCGCAGCGCACGTTCGAGTTCGACGGGACGCAGAACATCCGCGACAACGAGGAAACCAGCATTCGCGCCCGGGTCGACGCTGAATTGACGCCGCGGATCGGCCTTGTCCTGCAGGCCGTCGCCGACGAGCGCGATTACGATAATCACCCGACGCCGGCGATCGTGAATTCGGAGGGCCGCACGCTTCTGGCCGGTGTGAGCGTCAATTTCACCGATTTGATGCGCGGCGAGATCAACGTGGGTCAGTTTGAGCGCGAATACGACGCAGGTAATAGCGTCGAAGGCCTCGCGGTGGCTGCGAACCTCGAATGGTACCCGACTGGCCTGACCACGGTGACCGTAACCGGGCGGCGCAACACTGAAGACGTGATCGGCGCGACCGAGTCGCAACCGTTTACGGAAACCGAATTCGGCGCGCGCGTGGACCACGAATTGCTGCGCAACTTGATCCTGACGGCCGGCGCGCAAATCGGCCGCCGCGATTATGAATCGATCGACCGCGAAGACGAGGTGTTGAGCGCGGATGTCGGCGCGGATTATCTGATCAATCGGCGGGTGGCGCTGCGCGCGCGCTATGTGTTCGATGACGTGCAATCGTCCGGTATTGATCGTTATCGCGACTTTGAAGCCAATGCGTTCACGCTGGGCCTGAGTTTCCGTCTCTAAGCGCAGAGGCGGCGCCGGCGGTCTGGCCGTTGTCCTGGGAAATTGAGAGTGTCCGCCGTCAAGGCCAAGGCCAAGAAGGCCGCCGCCCCCAAACGCAAGACCAAGAGCGCCGCGCGGAAACGCGCGGCGTCCGGCGTTGAACTTGCCGACGCGTTGGCGGGCGCGGCCTGGGCGGAGGCGGACAAGGCGTTGGCGGAATCGCTCGCGCTCTGCGACGAGGCGCGGCAAGGGGCAAGTGAGCAGCGCGAGGCGGCGCTCGAATTGCTGGCGCAGGCGCTAAACACGGTCGCGCGTAAGCGCGGCTTCACCCGGCTCGGCGAGCTCGGCGGGCGCGAGGCTTTCGATCCAAAGCGACACGAATTCATTAACCCGCCCAAGAAAACGCCAAAAACCATCCGCATCGTCGCGCGTGGGGTGGCGCGGGCCGGCGAAACCCTGGCGAGGGCGCGCGTGGGACCGCTGCGGCGGACGAAGGGGTTATGAGCGATTGGACGCTCTGCATTGATTTTGGCACGGCCTTCTCGAAGGCCGCCGCGGCGCCGTACGATTCTTGGACGCGCTTCGATCCGCGTCATGTGCGTCCGCTGATGCTGGGCGGCGTACAAGAGACAGGTAACGCCTTCCTGCTTGAGAGCGCCGTGTTCGTCGACGACGACGCCGTGCTGTTTGGACGCGCGGCGATGGCGCGGGCCGACGCGCTCACCCACAAGAAGCGTATGGCTCTACGTTCGTTTAAGACCCTACTCAGCGTCAGCGATCTTGACCGTGCGCTGAACACGAACGCGCCGCTTTCAATTGATCCCCATCGCGCGTTCCAGATGCGCGACCTAGTGGTGCTCTACCTGGCCTATTTGCTGGCGGCGGTGGATGCGGCGGCCGCTTACGATCAGATGGTCTCCAAGGCCACCGGCGTCGAATTCCGTTATGCGGCGCCGGCTTGGCGCAGCGGCGACAGCGCCGGTTTGCACCCGTCCGTCGTGCGCCTGTTCGGTGAAGCCGAGTCGTTTCGCCTCGCCGTGGGCGAGGACATGCTCCATCCCGAGGGGGTGTCCTTCCAAGCCGTAAACGATTTCTTGCCGCGTGCGCAGACCAATCCCGAAGCCTTCGAGATGGGGCTCATTTTCGAAGCGACCGCCGCCGCCGCCTATAGCTCGATCGGCTTGCAGGACAGCGGCTCGCACATGATCGTGGTCGATATGGGCGCCGGCACGACGGATATC
Organism: Vitreimonas sp.; assembly: GCF_036392335.1. Lineage (NCBI taxonomy): Bacteria > Pseudomonadati > Pseudomonadota > Alphaproteobacteria > Hyphomonadales > Hyphomonadaceae > Vitreimonas > Vitreimonas sp. The sequence goes on along the minus strand of NZ_DASVYD010000042.1, from coordinate 46,074 downwards.
GCGGCGCTGGCGCGCACGCGCCGCGGAGTCGAGGAATTGCCGAGCGCGCGGGTGACGCTGAAACAGGCGGGCGATTTCATCGACCGCACCATTGCCAATACGGTGATCGACGCCAGCCGCTGGGCGAAGACCCCCCAACAAAAGACCGACCTCTGGAACGCGCTGATGCGCAATATGCGCGATATCAAGGAAACGATCTTTGCCGAAGGCGCCGCCTCGCTGCGCCATGAAGGTCGGGTGATCCGCATTGGCATGAAGGATCTGGAACGCCAGCGCGAGTTCAAGATGTTCGTAAAGTCCGTGAACGATGCGTATGAGCAAGGCCTGTCGGCCGTGCGCGAGCACGCTGCCGCGCGTGGCGCTGGTGAGGTGCAGGCGGTGGCCGTTGGCGGCGGTGCGGCGGCGCCGTTCATCAAGGATTTGATCCGCAAGAAGCCGAAGACGCGCATCAATGTGCGCCCGCGTCCGGCGACTCCGGATTGGGCGCATGCGCGCGAGTTCGCGGGGAATCTGGCGCCGGTGTTTCCGCAATTGGCGATCGCGATTGGCGGGGCGTTGGCGCCGGCCGAAATGCTCGCGGCCAGCGGCGGTTTTAATCCGCCCGCAACCGGCCGAACCGGTATCCGGACGGCACGCGATTGACGTAAACCCCCGCGCCGCCCTTGCGCACGCGCAGCGCGCGCATGGTTTCGCGAATGGCCGCGCGCGGGGTTTGATCCCAAGCGGCGACGACGACGTCCTTGTCGGCCAAGCGCGCCACGATCGGACCGTCGGCCGTGCCCACTGGAGGACAATCAAGAATGACCAGATCGTATTCGGCGCGCGCTTGGCGCAGCAGGGCTTCAAAGCCCGCGCGTTCAGTCGAGATGCCACGCCATGCCGAGCGGGCGCGCGCCGCGGGGATGAAGTGCAGCCCTGTTTCTTCTTCTTCGGCGATGAAGGCGCGCCAATCCTCGGGGGCGATGCAGGCTTCCAGCACACCTTCCGGAGGATCAATGCCGAGCGTTTTGGTCAAAGCGCGCTGGCGCAAGTCGCAATCGATAATCAAGACCCGCTTGTCTTGCTGGGTGGCGCTAATTGCGGCGCACATGGCCGTGGTCGTAGCCCCCTCGCCAATCGCGGGCGCGATGAAGGCGACGACGCCGCGCGCCGGCAGCACGTGCTGCAAGTCGCGGAAGGCGGTGGCGAACGAAGACGCCGGCTGGAAGGCGAGGAGCCCCACGGGCGAGCGCCGGTCCGGCGGCAATTGACGCAGATCGGTGGGCGTGAGTTCCGGCGCGGCGCCCAGCATCTGATAGCGGCGCTTGGCCCCGAAATCGCTGACGCCAATGGCGTCGCGCCAGCTCTCGCGCGCTGCGGCGGCGATGAAGGCCAGGACAAATCCCGCGCCAATCCAGCTGAGCATGATTTCGAGATCATGCACGCTAGGCGCGAGCCAGCGCTGGATAAAACCGCCGAGAACCGCTGACGCCACTACCGCGGCGAAGACCAACGCCTGCCGACGCGCGGCGCGGAGGAAGCGCCGCCAAGCCATGTTGGGGGCCTGCGCCATGCTACGCGTCGCGCGCCGGATTGGTCGCGCCGCGCTGGGGGCGTAGCCGAAAGCCCTGTCTGACGCGGTATCGGGCATGGTGCGATCGTGGTCCGCGAGTGTTCTTCAAGCGTCGTAGTTCTTCAGCGGCGCCAGCACGATCGCGACGCTTGTCCACAATCGCAGCAGCCGCCGAACCCCGCAATGGGCATTTTGGTTCCCAAAGGCTTCCTGTGCTGTAGAGCAAGTGGCGAAGCTTGCAGGGCGCGCGCCATCTTAGTGATTCGCGCACGCAAGGCGAAATGCGCTTCGCGCGCAGGGAGTATGGACGTACCGATGCAATACGTTTTGACCGCGTCATGCCGAGACAGAATGGGAATCGTGGCGGCAGTCACCACGCTGCTCGCGGCCCAGGCGTGCTTCATCGTACGAACCCGCTCTTTTGGCGATCCAGACACAGGCCGCTTCTTCCTTCGCATCGAGTTTCACCCAACAGCGGCGTTTTCCCATGAGGAATTCGAGCAGCGTTTCGGTGAGGTTGCCGAGCGCTTCGACATGGACTGGCGCTGCTTGCCGCGCGACCGGAAGTTGAAGACGCTCATGATGGTCTCCAAATTCGATCATTGCGCCAATGCGCTGCTCTACGCTGCGCGGGTGGGCGAATTGCCGATCGAGCCGGTTGGCATCGTTTCAAACCACCACGACCTCGCCGCGCCGCTCGCGCACTGGAACGTGCCATTTCATCTCGCGCCGGTGACGCCCGAAACGAAAGCGGAAGCCGAGGCCACGATGTTTGCGCTGATGGAGAGTACTGGCGCGGAACTGGTTGTGCTCGCCCGCTACATGCAGGTGCTGAGCGAAGAAGCGAGCAAGCGGCTGTTCGGCGCCTGCATCAACATACACCACTCGTTCCTGCCGAGCTTCAAGGGCGCCAAGCCCTATCACCAAGCCCATGCACGCGGCGTGAAGACGATTGGCGCGACCGCGCACTATGTGACGGGCGATCTCGACGAAGGCCCGATCATCGCGCAGGTCACCGAGCCCGTGGACCATAATTTCAGCGTCAAGGATCTCGTGACGCTGGGTCGACACTTGGAGTCGTCGGCGCTGGTGCGCGCGGTGAAGGCGCACGCCGAGCGGCGCGTCTTCATCAATGGTGTGAAGACGGTGGTGCTGGCTTAGGCCGCGGCTTGGCGCGGCGGGGCGTCGGCGCCGAGTGCGGCGAGGAATGCATCGGCGGCGCGCTCGACGGAGAATTCCGCGGCGCGGGCGCGTAGTGCGTCCTTATCGTGATCGGTCTGCAGCGCTTCGCGCATCGCACGTGCGAGCGCTTGGGCGTCGCCCACAGGCGTCAGCGCGCCATATTTGCCATCGTCGAGGATTTCGCGCGGGGCGGTTGGGCAATCGGTGGCGATGACCGGCAGGCCAACGGACATGGCTTCAACGATGGCGATGCCGAAGGATTCGGTGAGCGAACTCGAGACGAAGAGGTCGCATTGCGCGAGCAGCGACGCCGGATTGTCGACTGCCCCGGCGAAGACGATTCTGTCGCCCAGGCCAAAGCCCGTGGCCGCGGATTCGAGCGCGTTGCGCTGCTCGCCATCGCCGATCAGCAGCAGCGAGCCGGCGTTCTGCGTGCGCGCGAAATATTGAAACGCCCTCATCAGCGTCCTGTAATCCTTGGCGGCGTTGAGACGACCGAGCGACACGATGCGCGGCGGCTTCAAGCGCGCGACCAGAGCTTGCTCGGTTGCGCTGAGTGCGCCGATTTGCGGTTTGGGCACTGGGTTGTAGGCGAACGTCACGTTGATGTGGGCGGGCGCGCACAAGGCCACGGCGTCATCGGCCGCGCCCTTCGAGACGCACACGATCTTGTCGCAGACCGGATAGAGGGCGCGGATCATCCGCGCTTCTACCTTGCCGCGGAGACCGCGCGCCGCGCGCATCGGTGAAAGCACCGCATGCTCCCAGCCGATCAGGGGCGTACGGATCATGCCGAGGCGTTTCATGAGCGCCGCTGTGAGGATGTTGTGGGTCATGGTCGCGACCAGCACATCCGGCGCTTCGTCCTTGACCGCCTTGGCGAGCGCCGGGCCTGCGAATGCTGTCCTGGGCGCGTCGAGATAGCGGACCGGCGCCGCTTCGGCGAAGGATGCATCGAGGGGCCCGCCGCGACGATCGACGATCAAGCGCACGTCATAGCCACGTGCGCGAATCTCGCGGACCATCCAAAGCGTCGATTTTTCCGCACCGCCGACGGCGAGATAGGGGAGATAGAACGCGATGCGCATGGTCATGTTTGGGGCCGAGGCGCATCAGGTTGGGTTGTGTCTGGCCGCGGGCCGATGTCCGTGGGGCGACGCAAGCGCCGTGGCGCGCGCGCGGGCGCGAGCGGTGCGGCGACAATCTCCTTGAGTGGAAGCACGCAGAGCAGCGCGAACACGAAACTCAATGCGGGCGACTTCACATTCAACACATTGTTGGTGTTCGCCGACAGCAGGAATGCCAAGGCGGCGAGTAAACCCATGTGCCGCGCCATGCCCATGCGCAGCACCGAATACATGATCGCGCCGAACAGGACGACCATGACGACCAGGCCGAACTGGAAGATCATCATCACGATCGGGCTCTCGACCGCGCCGTTGTTCAAATAGACCCGGCTCAACATATGCAGCTTGTCGATATTGCTGCCGAGCATCAGTTCCTGGAACGAGATGTAGCGCAGCACGCCGAAGATATCGATGCGCGTCATCGTGCTCTTGTCGACGACGCCGCCTTCGAACCGGTAGAGCAGCGCATCAGCCAAGCCGGACATGAGCAGGATGGGCGCGATTACGACCGCAGCAAGGACGCCGACGAGCACCATGCCGGCGGTGCGCGGATTGCGCTGCGATTCCGAACGCATCATGGCGATGAAGGCCAACAGGTAAAAGAGGCAGGCAATCAGGGTGGACGCGCGCGCGCCGCTGATGAAAACGCCGAGCAGGAAGAACGTCATGAGCCCCAGGCGCACGGCGAACGGCCAGCGCAGCGCGGGCGTGAACATCATGATGGTGAGGGTGATGAGCCCGTTGTCCAACGGGTGGCCCAAGAATGCTGTCGGCCGGAATGTCGCCTCGTTGTAGCGGAACGGCATGATGCGATTGTGCGTGATGTACTCGAACAACGAGACGAGCGTGTTCAAGCCCATCAGCGCGACCATCGTGACGAGGACGTATTGGCGCATTTGCGGCGCGAGACGGGTAACGATCCAGCCGGCAAGGGCTCCGCAAATAATCGAGTCGATCAGGTAGCCGACGGCCTGGGTGCGCCCCTGCGCGAGGCTGGTGAGTGCGGCGAAGGCGGTGGCGGCGCATAAGATCAGAAGCGGCGCATGCTTTCGCATATCGATCAGCGCGCGCATGTCCGAGCGCGCGATCTCAAACAAGGCGGCGACGACGATCAGATAGGTGCCGGGGTGAATCTTGAAGGCGATGAAGCCGCTTGAGGCGGTGTAGGGGATGAACAGATCCAGGAACGGCGGCGGCAGGAACACGCGCACCGCCAGCGCCGCGCAGAAGAACAGCGCGAGCTCAAGCTCATAGGGGCGAGAATTAACCCTCAACGAAAGCCTCCGCCGGGCATGCGCGCACCCTGGCCACAACGGAGAGGCTAATGCAACAAGCGGGCCTCGCTTAACAGGGATTTTCAGGCTGCGGTGGCGGCCTCGCGGGGAGCGCGTTGCACCGGCGCATCGCGCCAATTGGCGCGCCACGCCAGCACCGACATCGGCACGCCCAGCGGCCGTTCGATGGCGTAATTCGCGTCGGGGAACATGGCTTTCATATCGTTAAGGCCGATCGGGTTGTAAAAGCGCATGCGCTCCATCGCGGCCTCGACGGTTGCGGACTTGCCGCCGGAACCTAGCCGGAATTTCGAGAGCAGCGCCGCCTGCACCCGTCTTGGATAAAGGGCGAAGAAGGGTGCGAAGGGGCTCGGGAAATGCGGGTCCACCGGGGAATTTTTGTTCGGCACCTGGATGAAGAACGGGCGACCCGAGGCGCATATTTTGCGCGCCAGGCGCTGCTGAGCCGCGCGGGAGTCCAAATGCTCGAGGAAGCTATTGGAAAAAACCAAATCGAATGACCCCAGATATTCGGTCGTGACCTCGTTGGCGTCGGCCACCCGGTTCTGGATTTCGGGACCGTGGTCGCTGCGACCGGCGGCAGTCGTGTCGATATGATGATTGTTAATCAGGGTAACGTGGAGGCGGTCCTCGGGGGTGAGGCCCCAGCCGCGCCAAAACGGCACCGTGCCGCCGAGATCAACGATCCGAAGCGGGCGGCGCGCTGGCAAGAAAGCGTTGAATTGAGCGTGGCGACGCGCGCGCGTCCAATTTCTTAAGGCGCTGATCATTGGATCTGCTCCGGCAAATATCCACAAAAGAGAAATCGTTGATCGATTTTCTTGTGCTTGGCGAAAGCAGTAATCGCGGTTGTGAGTAACCGCCCGTTAACCATGAAATACAACACAATTTTTGTGAAATTTGCGCCGTACCCCGCGTCCGCCCGCGCGACTAGCCAAGCGCGTGAATTTCCCCCAATGCATCAGCTTAATCGGGGCGCCGTAGGGAGCGGCGCGAGGGGGCGGTCATGAAAATCGCCGTGCTGGTGGCGCCGAAGAGGTTCTGGCGCTGGCAACGCGCGCTCGTGGAGCATTTGCAGCATCTGAAACATGAGGTGATCGTAGCGCCGCGCGGAGCGGCGCGCGTACCGCTTGCAGTTCAAGCGCTGTTGAAGCTTGAGCACTGGATCTTCAAAGGACCGCGCGTGGTGGTGACGGAGGATGCGCACGCGCCCACGGACGTCGATGCGGGCGCGTTCGACGTTGTGATCGATCTCTCGGGAGCAGGTGAGAAAATCCCCGGCGCCCTGACGTTGCTCTATGACGGACAGTGCGCCGAGGAGGCGCTGTGGGGTCGCCTGCTGCGTCAGCAATCGCCGCTGATTTCGATCGCTCGCTATAATGCGGATGGAGGCATAGAGACCTTGGCCGCTTCTTACGCGGCGATCGAGGATAAGGTCGTGCTCTCACGGGGCATTCGCTATGCCTCGGCGCGTGCGGCCCTGCTGATTGAACGTGCGATCGAGATCGTGCAGGGACAGCGGCGCGTGGCGCCGCTGCCAGAACACGCGCATGCCCATGCGGTGTATTTCTCCCACGCGGCGCTGGTGCGCTTTGTGTGGTTGCGTTGCGCGGCGGCGGTCGCCAGCGCTTTCCACAAGCGTGGCCACTGGATCACCGTATGGCGGCGCGGAGACGACGCGTTCACGCCGATCTCAGCTGACGGACGCTTCCTCGCCGATCCGTTCGTGGTGGCGTATCGCGGCGCCGATTATCTGTTCGCGGAGGATTTGATCGATGGCGGCCCGAAAGGCCGCATTGTCGCCGGGCGTCTGCCCGACGTGACCCAATCCGTCCACCTTGAGCCGGTTTTGACCGAAGCTCATCATTTGTCGTTCCCGTTCGTGTTCGAACATGAGGGCGACATGTTCATGATGCCCGAAGGCGGCACCAGCGGAAGCTTGAGCGTGTACAGGGCGGCCGAATTCCCCACGCGCTGGGAGAAATTCCGCGATGTGATGGAGCACACGCGCGCGTTTGATCCCGCAATCGTCGAGCATGCGGGCCGTTTCTGGCTTTTCTGCACTATCGCGCCGTCGGTAGGTTCAACTTGGGATGAAATTTCCATCTTCCACGGGCTGAGCCCGTTCGGTCCGTGGACCCCGCACGCGCTCAATCCCGTGAAGTCGGACGTGCGCGGCGCGCGCATGGCGGGGCGCTTCCACCGGGTGAATGGACGGCTGTTGCGGCCGGCGCAGGATTGCGAGCAAGGCTATGGCGCCAAATTGGCTTGGTACGAAGTGATGGAATTGACGCCAGAGACTTTCATTGAGCGCCGCATCGGCGCGTGGGACCCGGCGCTCTTTGGCGACTTCAACGGGCTGCACACTTATGACGGCCTTAACGATATCCAGGTCATCGATCTGAAATTGAATCGGCCGCGCCGCGGCGCCGTTCGGCCGCGGATTGTCGGCGGTCGTGATTTGAAGGTTCCCGATGCGCACTAATGGGCGCAAGCCGCGTGTTCTGTGCGTCGTGCCGCGTGGGCTGGAAGGCCGCGGCGGAATCGAGCGCGCTTTTCGCTACATCGCCCAGCATGATGACGCGCCGGCGGAATTCACGTTCTTGGCCACGCGCGGGGACGGCTCGCGTGTCGGCTCGTTGCTGATCTTCGCCAATGCCGTGGCGCGATTCAGCTGGATTGCCGCCACGCGTCAGGCCGACATTGCGCACATCAACCTGTCGCTGCGCGCCAGCGCCTATCGAAAGGCGCTGTTGTGGGCCATCGCCAAATTGTTCGGTCTGCCGGTGATCTTCCACTATCACGGCGGCGGCTTCGACCGCCGCGTGCATGAGAAGAAGCTGTGGATCGACGTCACCAAGTATATTTTAAGACGTGCGGACGGCGTGATCGCCTTGGGCGAGCGTTGGCGGCAGGTGTTTGTGGATGAGGTCGGCGTGCCGGCGGCGCGGACGATCGTGATCTACAACGCGGTGCCAGATTTTGCCGCGGGACGCGATCTGGCGCGGCCGCAAGATCGGCCGCTGACCATTTTCTTTGCCGGTGAAATCGGCGAGCGTAAGGGCGTCGATGTGCTCGTTGGCGCGCTGGCGAAGCTCGGCGTCTCGCGGAACTGGCGCTGCACGATTGCAGGCAACGGCGATGTAGCGCCGTTTGCACGGACCTTGGCGGACGCCGGCGTCGCCGAGCGTGTGCGCTTCCCCGGCTGGATCGGCATGGACGAGATCCACGCCGGCATGCTGGATTCCGACATCGTGGCGCTGCCCTCACGCAGCGAAGCCTTGCCAATCTCATTGATCGAGGGGGCGGCTGCCGGCGCGGCGATGGTGTGCACTGGTGTGGGCGCTTCGGCGGAGATCAACGAGCATGGCGTGACCGGTTATGTATTGCCCATCGAGGCGGATGCGTTCGCGGAAGCGTTCAACGAATTGGCCGCCGATCGCGGCAAGCTCAGCGCCATGCAGAAGGCGGCCCGCACGCGCTATCTGGAGCGCTTCACGTTCGCGCGTATGCTGGAGTGCTTGGGGGAGGCCTACGCGCTGGTGCTGGAGGCGAAAGCGGTGTCGCGCGCCGGCGCACGGCCGAGCGCTGCGGCGTAGGCGGCGAGTAGTTTCGGCTCCTGGTGCTCCCAGCACAAGTCCGATTCAAATCGTGCGCGCCCATACTCGCCGAGCTGCCGCGCCAAGGCGGGATCGTCGAGCAATTGCGCGATCTTCGCGGCGAAATCCTGCACATCGTTGGGCTTGGCGTAGAGCGAAGCATCCTGCGCCGAAAACCGACCTTCGGTGCATTCGAATTGCACGATCGGTTTGGCCATCGCCATGTATTCGACGATCTTGTTCATCGTCGATTTGTCGTTGAGCTCGCTGGGCCGGTCGGGGTTCACCAACACCGCTGAGCGACCAAGCCAATCCTTGAGTTCGGCGTCCGACACGCGGCCGGTGAAGCGGACGTGGCCGGAGAGGCTGAGCGCGGCTGCTTGCGCCTCCAGATCGCGCCGGGCGCTGCCGTCGCCGACGAGAACGAAGCGAACATCATCGCGCTTCATGACGTAAACGAGGTGGTGCGCGGCCTCCAACAGCAGGTCCAGGCCCTCCTGCGCGCCCATCACGCCGACATAGCCGACGAGCTTTTCGGCGCTGTCAGAGGTTGCGGCGCGATCGATCCAGGCGCGGCGTGGGCCGCTGCGCACGACATAGACGTTCTCGGGTTTCATCTTGCCGCGCGAAACAGCGACACGCTTGTAGCTTTCATTGGTCGCGATCGACACGTTCGACATCGCGAAGGTCAACCGTTCGAACAGCACCATCAAGGCACGTAGGAACGGGCGCGGCTTGTCGTATTTGGAATCCAGCAATTCCGGGCAGAGGTCGTGATGGTCGAAGATGAAGCGGCAGCCGAACAATTTGAAGGGCGCAGCGACCAGGAACAGCAGATCCGGCGGGTTACAAGCGTGGATCACGTCGATTCCACGCGCAAAGGCGACACGCAGAGCGAGCACGAAACTGCAGATCAGCGCGACCGGATATTCGAACAAATAGCCGGCGAAGCCCGACGCCTCGATCGGCAAGCTGTAGCGATAGACATAGATGCCGTCGATGCGCTCGAAGCTTTTGTCGTAGCCTTTGCCTTTCGGGCAAATGACGTTGACTTCGTAGCCGGCGGCATGAAGCGAGTTGGCTTCCATCCATACCCGGCGGTCAAACGGCACGGGTAGATTCTCGACCAAGATGAGGACGCGGCCGAGCGGCTTATGCTGGGTGTCGTTGTTCACTTCAGTCTCGCATAGAAGCCGCGGCTGACGGACGCGCCGAAGGCGGGGTGCGTCCGGCTGAGCGTTGGGATGTCCCAGGAATCCTCGATCGCATAGCCCATGTCCGCCAGCGTGGCGATGAAGGCGGCGTGGTCGCGGACCTGGTAGGGCACCTCGGCGGCGCCGAAATCCTCCAGCGTGACGACCGTGGGGCCATCGCGCGTAGCGACCTTGTTCAGGATGATGTGCTGGGGCTTGCGCGGCAAGCGCGCGACAAAATCGGCAAACGGGATGTCGATGTATTGCAGCAGACCGGACGCAAGCAGAATGTCCGCGGGCGGCGTGGCTGCGAGCTCGTCGTAAAAGGAGATGCCGGTGAGGCCATCCCGTTCGGCGCGGCTGCGGCCGGCCTTGACGATCTCCGGCACGTCGTAAACCGCCCAATCAAAACCGCTGGGCAACGTCAAGACATCGCGGAAGGCGCGGAATTTCGTGCCCATGTGCCCGCCGGCGTCGATCAAGCGAGTCGAGTTGGGCAGAAGGCGATTGAGCCAAAACAGGACGGGGTAATCCCAAAGCGTGCGTTGGCACATTTTCTCGAACGAAATATCGGCGACTTCGGCGTGATTGTAGCCCGCAAGCGCGCCCGGTCGCACGGCCGCAAGCGCCTCGGCGTAGCTGGCGAAAGCGCCGCGAAACTGGGGGGCTGCCGGCGCCGCGCCGACGCGGCGGCGCATCGCGTGAACGACACGGTTAATCGTGCCGCGAAGTCTTGCGCCGTTATCGGCCATGATGCTGCTGACCCAAACCTCGTCGTGGAGATCGCGCGGTGCAAGTTTTGCACCGACGCGACCGCGCCAGGCTATATCAGAGACCGCCAGCGCGCCCCAAGCCTCAGCAGATCGAGGTAAGGATTTTTACCTCATCGCGGCGCCATTGCTGCATAATTGACACCACCCGCGCGGGCGGACATCTACGCGACCCGCAAGGTTAACGGAACTCGAACGTGGCGCTTCGCAAATTCGCATTCAACGTTGCGTCGCTGAGCCTCGCGCGCGCGCTGCAGACGGTGGCGAGCATCGTCGCGATCCCGATTCTGGCGCGTTTCCTGGAGCCGAACGAGTTCGGCCTGATCGCGCTGTCGATGCCGTTCATTTTGTTCTGCATGGCGATCGGCGACGCGGGCCTGGGGCAATCCCTGGTGCGCGTGAAGCAGAGCGAGACGTTGGTTTGGTCGAGCGCGTTCTGGCTGATCATGGCGCTAAGCGTGGGGCTCGCGCTTTTCGTGGTGGCGCTCGCGTGGCCCTACGCCATCTTGTTCGAACACCCCGAAGTTGCGCCGATCGTCGCCGTAATGGCCGTGTCGCCCTTTCTGCAAGGGTTGACGGCGTTGCCGATCGCGGACCTGCAACAGCGTGAGCGCTTTCAGCTTCTGGCTGCGACCGAGGTTGTGTCTTCCTTCATTGCCTTGATGTCGGCCCTGGTGTTGGCCGGGGCGGGCGCCGGCGTATGGGCGTTGGTCTCACAGGCCACGCTCTATTGGGTGGTGAAGGCGGCGATCATTTTAATCGCCTCGCGGTTTCGCCCGAAATTTCAGTTCGCCCTGACGGCGCTTGAAGGTCATTTCACGTTCAGCCGCGATTCCGCCATCGGCAATCTGGTCACCTTCTTCAATCGCCAGATCGATCCGCTGGTCATCGGCAAGATGCTGGGCGCCACGCCGCTCGGGCTCTATTCAATGGCAAATCGGCTGGCGATTCTGCCTTCGCAATTGCTGGCCGCGCCCGCGCAGAGCACGATGTATGTGAAGATGGTTGCGCTGCGCCACGACATCGCGGCGCTGCGCGATCTCGTTCTTATCTCGTCTTTGGCTGTGGCCATTCTTGTGTTTCCGCCCATGGCGATCGCGGCGGCGTCAAGCCATGCGTTCTTCGTCGTGTTCCTCTCAGCGAAATGGGCGGATGCATCGCTCTTGTTTGCGATCCTGGCGCCCGTTGCCGGCATTCAAGTGGTTTCGACCATCTGGACGCCGATGTTGCTGGCGACGGAGAATACGACTCTTCGTCTGCGTATCGGCATTGAGATGACGGTGCTGTGGCTGGCGATCCTGCCGTTCGCGGCGATGCATGGCGTGGTGGCGGTCGTGGTGGCCTATGTTGTGAGCTACATGGCGTTTTCGCTGCTGCGCTCCTACAACGCCTTCTTGTCGCCCGTGCAGCTGAATGTCCTCGACATGACGCGTGCGCTGGCGGCGCCGCTGATTGTCTCCGCGCTGGCGGCCTTGGCGCATGTGCTGCTGATGTGGCAATTCCATCTGCCGCCCTTGGCCGAAGTCGCACTGGCTCTGGCGGAAATGGCGGTCGCCCTGGCGGTGCTGGTGTTCGTCTGCCGCCGCAAATTGAAGGCGCATGTCGGCCAATTGCGGGCGCTGTTCTCGGCCGCCAAGCCGCTCACCGAGGAGGGTGTCGGTGGCGCCGCAAATTGAGGTGCATGTCTGGTCGCTTGATCCGACCGCGTCTGTGTCGGCGACAGCGTTGGCGACATTGTCGGAGCGGGAGCGGGCGCGCATGGCGCGCTTCGTCTTCGACAAGGACCGTTTCCGCTTTGGGCAATCGCATGTACGCATGCGCGCGCTGCTCGGCGCCCACCTTGGTCTGGCCGCCGCAGATGTGACGTTCGACGAAACCGAGCACGGCAAGCCGTTCATCGTGGGCGGGCCGTTCTTTAATCTGAGTCATTCGCACAATCTCGCGGCGCTCGCGATCACTGATACATTCGATCTCGGCCTCGACATTGAGCACGTACGCGGGATCGAGGGACCGGAGATCGCGCGGCGCTTTTTCTCTGCGCGTGAGTGTGCGGCGCTGAGCGCCTATAGCGGCGCGGCCTATGAGGCGGCGTTCTATCGGTGTTGGACGCGCAAGGAAGCCTATGTGAAAGCGCAGGGTGAAGGCCTGGGGATCTCGTTGCAGGCGTTTGACGTCACCATCGACGAAGAGGCGCCGCGCATTCTGCGAATTGACGGCGATGACGCAGGCGCCTGGCGTCTAGTCTCGTTCAAACCGGCCGATGGCTATCAGGGTGCGTTGGCGATGCGCTCCAGACGCGACGACATTTCGCTGAAGGTCATCACTTCGGCATAGCGTGCGTGCGCTGCGACGCTGGTGTCGCCGCGGAGATGAGTCTCGAAGAAGTCCAGCAGCACAGCGTGCTTGATTTCTTCCGCGCGCGCCGGCGGCAGCAGGAGCCACTTTTTGAATTGATCGCCAACACCGTATGAATCGAGGAAAGCGTCGTGCGGCGCGCCGCGGATGAGATATATGTCGCCGCCGAGGCGGCGCGTGTGAGCCGCTTCGTTGAGCACGCCGTCATAAAGAACTTGCCATTCATAGCGGCGCGGCGAGGCGAGCCGTCTAGCGGAAGGCGGATCGAAATCGCTCGCCAGGACGAGATAGGGGCGACGCGCGCCCTGCGCTGCGGCTTGCGCATAGAGCCCGCCGTCTAGATTGGCGACCGCGGCAATGCGCGCATCACGCAGGCTCGCCTCGGCGGCGACGGCGCCGCCGAACGAGAATCCCATGAAACCCACGCTGTTGAGGTCGGTCTTGTCCCGCCAGGCGGGGTGAGCGCCGAGGCAGGTCTGGATGCGATTGAGCGCGTACAGGGCGTCGCGTAGGGCAAGCTGGAGACGTTCGCCCGCGCGGCGTGTCGTCTCGGCGGTGGCGGCCTCAGATGAAAAATCGAATTGAATCTGCGGTGCGGAATCATCGAGCGCGACCACGATGTAGCCGTGACTTGCCAGCATCGCCGCCGTGCGGGTGTTCTCAGAGCGATCGCCGCCCCAGCCCGGCGCGTAGAGTACAAGCGGCGCGTCGCCGAGCCCGTCGGGCGGCGCTTGCGTGAACGCAACATCACACGCGCCCCTCGTAAGCGCGCCGGCGCTGTTCGCCGGGCGCCACAGACGCACCGTGAGCGCAGGCTGCTCGCCGGCTGCCGGCAAATTGACATCGAACACCGCGGCTGGGTGCAAGCCTGTCAAAACGGGCGTCGCCGGCGCGCCCTGGAACGAAGCTGCGAAGTGGCCCACTGCGCGAAGTGCTGGAAGCGCGATGGCCGCGAAGGTCAAGGCGAGCATTGCGAACGGGATCGCCGGCGCCATGCGTGCGGACCAGCGCGCTTGCGTGAGCCACAGCGCCAGCAGCGCGAGAAGCAGCAACGCCAGGGCTGGGATCGCCCAATAGCGCGCGATCAGGCGGCAAGCGTATCCGATCGTGTCGATCAAGAGGCTGTCTCGAGCGCCGCCTTGATGCTTGCCGCGATAGCGGGGGCGTTGGGCTCGGAGAGCATGGTCAGATGGCCGCCGCGCGCGTCATGCACGATGACGTGGCCGCCGCTGGTGTCGCGCCAGCCCATTTGTGGGTCGAACAGCGGTCCGCGTGGTGTCTGCTCGCTCTTGAAAACGATCAGATCGCCGGCAAAGCCCGGGTTCTCGTAATTCTTCCGCGCATTGAGCAGATGACGCTGGAACCAGGGCGGGGTCCAACCGGTGGCGCGCTTGGGCGGCTCTTTGAGAAGGCCGAGCTTCACTGCAAATTCGGCGATCGCATAGGCGAACTTAAAGCTCATCAGCCACTCGCTCGCGGTCATTTCGCCTTTGCGGAAATTTTTCCAGCGGCGCACATGCACGTCGATACGGTCCACGACATCAAGTGCGATACGATCGAGCAGACTTTGCGATTTGGTGAAGCCGGGCCGCCAGGTGTCGTAGGTGACAACGAGGCGCACATCATCGCCGCCCGCTTGCAGTTGGCGTGCGACCTCCGCTGCGAGCGCGCCGGCGATGCACAATCCCATCAGGATGTACGGACCCGTCGGATGCGCGGCCTTCAGGAGGCGCACATATTGCGCGGCGATTTCTGGGAAAGTCTCCGATGCGACACTTTGCGGGCGATCGGGATTGAACAGCTGCAAGCACGTGAACGGCTGATCCGGACCGAGTTGCTTGGAGAGGTGGTAATAGAGGATCGGATTGTCGATGGCGATGATCGGCGTCTTCGAGCCGTTGGGCTGAAGGCGGATGACCTGCCAATCCTCAATCGGTTCGACAGCACGCGGCGCGGGCGCGGCGTTCAGCAGCGCGCTGAACTGGCGTAGCGTCGGCGCTTTGAACAATTGCAGGATTTCGAGCTTGCGGCCGAATTCGTCCTCGACTCGCGCGAACATACGGAAAGCGAGCAGGGAATGGCCGCCAAGATCGAAGAAGCTGTCGCTGAGGCCGATCTGATCTTGCTTCAGGACATCACGCCAGATGTCGCGCAGTCTGATTTGCGTTTCGCTCAGGGTCTCATTTTGCGGTGCGGCTTCGGCGCTTGCGGCCGCTGTGCGCTCCATGACTGGGGCGCCAAGCACCGGGATGTCCGGCAGCGCGCGCCGATCGACTTTACCGTTCGGAGTCTGCGGCAGAACGCGCAGAACGCTGATGCCGGACGGCACCATGTGCGGCGGTAGCGTGCGCGAAAGGTGCTCATGCAGGATGTGCGGCAGCGCCTCAAGCGGTTCGATGCGATCCACGGCGGGGCTGACATAAGCAAAGAGCTTCTTACCGGCGGGCGGCACATCACGCGCCACGACGATGGCTTCGCCAACGCTTTCGTGCGCGGCGAGCGCGGCTTCGATTTCGCCGGGCTCCACACGCATGCCGCGGATCTTCACCTGCGAATCCGAGCGGCCGATATATTCGAGCAGGCTGTCTGGACGCAGACGTACGATGTCGCCGGTGCGATAGAGTCGCCCGCCGGGCGTATTCGAGATCATGTCCGGCAGAAATTTCTCGGCGCTCAGTTCGGGCCTGTTGTGATAGCCGAGTCCCACGCCGTCGCCGCCGATATAGAGTTCGCCCAACGCGCCGGGTGGGGCCAGATTGCCGTAGCGATCAACGACATAGCCGTCAGTGGCGCCGATGAGCGGACCGATCGGCAGCACTGTCGTCGGCGTGATGTCCCGCGGCACGCTGTAAAGCGTCGAGATGATCGTGCACTCGGTTGGCCCGTAGCCGTTGACGATCTCGATATCCGGATCAGCCTGATAAACCCGCAGCACCGCGGCAGGTGAAAGCACATCGCCGCCGATGACGAGCTGCTTCATGCCGCGCAGCGCCTCGGGGCGGTGTTCGGCCAGCAAATGGAACAGCGCGGTCGGCAGAATGCCGATCGTGCAATTGTGCTCGGCGATCGTGTCTGCAATCTGCGCCAATGTCGGTGGATGGCTTTTGATGATTGCGATTGGCGAGCCGTTGAGCAGGGCGCACCAGATTTCTTGGGCGCTCGCATCGAAGGCAAGCGCGCACACATGCAGCATCGTGTGCTGCGGACCGAGCGTGAGGAAGCCTTCCTGGGCGCGCGCGAAGCGGACAATGCCGCGATGCGGGATGATCGCGCCTTTGGGCTTTCCGGTCGAGCCCGACGTATACATGAGATAGATCGGATCGAGCGCGGTCGCGTCGCTCTCAATCGGCGCGTCGCTTTCGGCCATTTCCATGCCGGCGATGTCGAGGTCAACAACAGGGCCGTTGAATGCGCCAATCTTGTCCCGCGCGTCCTTGTGCACGATGACCACAGCCGGCGCGCAATCATCGAGCATGTAGCTTAGCCGCTCCATCGGGTAGTCCCCGTCGAGCGGCATGTACGAGGCGCCGGCTTTGATCACGCCGAGGAACGACACGATGGTCTCGATCGAGCGCGGCGCGACGATGGCGACGCGGCGTCCGCGTCGGGCGCCAAGGCTTTGCAGACGGCGCGCGAGCTGGTTCGAACGGCGTTCAAGCTCGCCGTAGGTCATGCGGCGCGCGCCTTCAATCAAGGCGATCGAACCCGGGCGAGCGGCGGCGATTTCGGCGAACAGCGCATGTGCGGTCTTGTCCCGCGGATAGGGCGGCAGCGGGCGCGGTCGACTGAGCAGCGCCTTGTTGGCGTCGGAAACGACCTCAAGTTTCGAAATGGGTGACAGCGGGGCGTTCGCCGCGGCGCGCATGGTCTGCTGCCATAATTCCAGCATGCGCTCGGCGGTGTGGCGATCATAGAGATCGGTGTTGAACTCGAGCGAGGCGCGCCAGCCATCGGGGCGCTGCACCAGCATGACGTTGAAATCGAGCAGCGTGCCGGGCGATTCCGACGGAATGCCGGCGAGTTCGAACTCGCCGTAACGCGCGTTTTCCATGAAGGCGCGCTGGAAGATGAAGTTCACCGAATAGAGCGGTGTACGCGACAGGTCGGGAGCTTGGCGCAGCTGGCGTACGAGGCCGTCGAAGGGCACCTGCGCGCGCGCCAAGCCGTCGCCGATCGTGTCTGCGCAGCGCTTGAGCAGATCGTCGAAGCGTGGGTCGCCTTGCGCATCGAGCCGCAGTACGATGTTGTTGATAAAGACGCCGATCAGGTTCTCCAGGTCGGTGTCGTCGCGATTGGCAACCTGCGTGCCGATGACGATGTCCGTCTCGCCCGTGAAGCGATGCAACGCGGCGGTGATGGTGGCGACGCCGACGCTGAACAGCGAAACGCCTTCGGTGCGTGCGAACTCGGTGAGCTTGTCGCTTACGTCGTGCGGCACCATCTCGGACACGATCGCCCCATTGAAGGTTTGCCGGGATGCGCGCGGGCGATCGGTGACGATCTCGAAATAGGGTGCGTCACTGAGGCGCTTCAGCCAGTAATCCGTGTCGTCGGAAAAGCTCTGGCTCTGCATAAATTCGCGCTGCCATAGGCTGAAATCGCCATATTGAAGCGGCAAATCGGGAAGATTAGGCGCGCGGCCTGCATCAAGCGCGGCCGCGATCTCGCCGATCTCGCGGCCGAGCACGCGGATCGACCAACCATCGAAGGCGATGTGATGGATGGTGATCAGCAGGTGGGCGTGGTCGTCCTCCAGCTGCAGTAACGTGGCGCGGATGAGCGGCGCCTGGCTTACATCAAACGGCGCCTGTGCTTCGCGAACGCTGTGGGCGCGAGCTTCCTCCATGCGCGTGGAGGTTGGCAGCCGCGTCAGATCGATGACCGAGAGCTTGAACGGCGCGTCGGCGAGGATTTGCTGGTGCGGCTCGCCGTCGATTTCGATGAAGCGCGTGCGCAAGACTTCGTGCCGGGCGATCACAGTCCGGAACGCTTGCTCGATGGTTTCGGCGCGAAACCTGCCTCGGATGTCCCAGCGCAGCGCCACGTTCAACGCTGCGTTGCCTGGTTCCATCTTCTCGAGAAACCAGAAACGCGACTGCGTGACCGAACAGGGCAGCGTGTCGATCACGGTCGCGGGCGCGGGCGCGCCGATATGATCGCGCGTGGTCATGACGATGTGCTTCCGCGACGGGCGCCGCCGCGGAAGGCGCGCAGCGAAGGCGCGCCCGCACGCTCGGCTGTTGTCGGCGCCTCAGTGCGGGTAGCGGCGAGCGCGGCGATCTCGGCGACGGTCGGATGGCGTAGCAAATCCTTTGCCTCGACATGCAGGCCCTGTTCGATCAGGCGCGCGGTGATGCGGAAGACGTGCAGCGAATCGGCGCCAAGGAAGAACAGATTGTCGTTGACGCCGATCTCGCCGGCGCCCAGCACGGTGCGCCACACGTCGGCGATTTGGGTTTCGAGCGGCGTGCGCGGCGCCACGATCTCGCGGTCGGCGATGGCGGCGCCGGCATCCGGCTCCGGCAGCGCCTTGCGGTCGAGCTTGCCATTGGCGGTCAGCGGCAGCGCCTCAAGCGCCATCCACGTGGTGGGAACCATGTAGTCCGGCAATTGCGCGGCCAGCGTGTCGGTGAGCTGCTTGGCGTCGAGCGACGCACCCGGGTTCAGCACGACATAGCCGACGAGACGAGGCGTATCGCCGCCGCGCAGCGCCACCGCCGCTGCACTGACATGGGGCGCCTTGCGCAGTGCGGTCTCGATATCTTCGAGTTCAATGCGGAAGCCGCGCAACTTCACCTGGTGATCGCTGCGACCGAGCAATTGAATATCGCCGTTCGCGAGACGGCGACCGACGTCGCCCGTATTGTAAAGACGCTGCGGCGCGCGGCCTGGCAGAGTCACAGTGCGGAACGCGCCAGCGGTGAGGTCGTCGCGCTTGTAATAGCCGAGCGCCAGGCCGTCGCCGCCAATATAGAGCTGACCGGTAACCCCGATCGGCGCGAGTTGGTCGTTGCCGTCGAGAATGAAGAGCTGGGTGTTGTCGATCGGTTCGCCGATCGTGATGGCCTTGCCGTTTTCGACGCGGCCGCACGAGGACCAGATGGTCGTTTCGGTCGGGCCGTACATATTCCAAAGCTCGGCGCCCGTTGCGGTCAGCGCATCGGCCAAATCGCGCGGCAGCGGTTCGCCGCCGCAGAGCATCTTGAGTCCAGCGCGCGGCTTGAAGCCGGCTTCCATCAGCATGCGCCAGAGCGACGGGGTGGCTTGCACCACGGTTGCGCCGACATTGTTGATGAGATCGACCAAACCGAAGCCGCCGCGGACGACGTCCCGATCAGCGATGACGACACGGCCGCCCTTGATCAGCGGCAGATAGAGTTCGAGGCCGGCGATGTCGAACGAGATCGTTGTCACCGCAACGAGGACGTCGCTCGCTTCAAAGCCCGGCTTCTTTGCCATCGAGAGCAAGAAGTTCACGACCGCGCGGTGGGGTACGGCCACGCCTTTCGGCACGCCGGTCGAGCCCGAGGTGAAGATCACGTAGGCGGCGCGCTCCGGGTCGCCGAGCGCGGGCTCGATGACATTTTCAGATTCTTGCGCGATCGCGGCCGCATCGTGATCGATGCGGATGATCTTGACGCCAGCCGGCGCGAAGGCTGCTGCTGCGTCATTGTTGCAGACGATGGCGGCGACGTCGGCGGCTTCCACGGTTTGGCGCAGGCGCGCGGCCGGATGCGTGGCGTCGAGCGGCACATAAGTGTGGCCGGCTTTCATGACGGCGATCAAGGCCGCCAGCATGTCGATCGAGCGATCGGTGGCGACGGCGATGCGTTGGCCAAGGCCCGGCGCGGTTTTGCGGAAGTGACGGGCGAGTTGGTTCGCGCGCTTGTCGAGTGCTGAATAGCTGATGCTCTCGGCGCCGCAGACAGCGGCGATCGCGTCCGGCGTCTTCGCGGCCTGCGCGGCGATGAGGTCGTGCACGAACGCGTCTCTCGGGAAGCCGGCGCGCGTATCATTTAGCGTGTCGATCAGCCAATTGAGTTCATCCGGGCCGTGCATCGGCAGCTCGGCGATCTTGAGACTCATGTCGGCGGCGAGCGCCGATAGGATCGCGCGATAATGGCCGACCCAGCGCTGGATCGTGGCCGCGTCGAACACATCGGTGTTGAAGTCGCAATCGATACGCAGGCCGTCGTCGGACTCGACGACGTTCCAGAAGATGTCGAAGTTCGAGAACGCTTTCGGGTTCGGCGTGATCGCGGCCTTGACGCCGCCAAATTCGACGCCGTCGGCGATACGCTCGAGGTTGAACTGGATTTCGGTCAGCGGCAGGCGGTTCGGGTCGCGTTTGACGCCGAGCTTGCGCACCAAAGTGCCAAAGGTGAAGTCCTGATGCTCGTACGCATCGAGCACTTGCTTCTTGGCGTTCTGCAGGTGCGTCGCGAACGGCGCTTGCGGATCGAAGGCGGCGCGGATCGGCAAGAAGTTGACAGCATGTCCGACCATGATCTCGCCGTCGAGCAATGTTTGGCCGGCGGTCGGCACGGCGACAACGACGTCATTGGCGTTGGCCAGTCGGCCCATCATCACTTGCAGTGTCGCGAGCAGTGTCGCGAACAATGTGCAACCCTGCTTCGCGCCGGCCTTTTTCACGGCGCGATAGAGCGTCGCGTCGATGAAATCGGTGTGGGTGGCGCCGGCGAAGGTTTTCACCGCCGGGCGCGGATGATCGTAAGGCAGCTCGGGCAGCGCCGGGATAGTCTTGTATTGGTTGAGCCAATAGGTCTCGATCTCGGCTTTCGCGGCGCCGCGCGCAGCTTGGTCGGTCGCGTATTGCGCATACGAGAGCGGCTTCGGCAGATCGGCTTTCGCGCCGGCGAGGCGGGCACGATAGGATTTGGCCAGCTCGTCGACGATGATGTTCAGCGACCAGCCGTCGGCGACGATGTGATGGCCGGTGAAGACCAGCACATGGAGCTGCGGGCCAAGCTTCAAGACATGGCCACGCATTACCGGGCCGTTGATTAGATCGAACGGCGTGGCGGCGTCCTGCGCCATGAAGGCTTTCAGCGCCGCTTCCGGGTCAGCTTCGCCACTGACGTCGATCACCGGCAAATCAATCGCCGCATCCGGCGAAATGATCATGCGATCGCCGGCGCGCGAGAAGCGCGCACGCATGGCGTCGTGACGTGCAGACACGTCCTTCATCGCGTTGGCGAGCGCGTCAGTGCTCAGCGGGCCCTCGAAGCGAACGCTTAGACTTTCGTTGAACGCGCACGAAGCTTCATCGCTCATTTGCGAGGCGAGCCAGACTTCGATTTGCGGCTCGGTCAGCGGAGATTCGCTCGGTGCGGCCGGCGCTACGGCGCTGGCGACGGCGGCCGAGGCGGCCGCAGCGCCTTCTTTCGGCGCCAGGATGCCGACCGATTGCAGCGCATCCAGCGCTTGAGTGAAGGCGCGATAGACTTTCTCGAGATCTTCGTCCGTGTGCGTGGTCGTCAGGAAGCAGGGGAATCCTTCCTGAATGTGGACGCCGAGGTGGCGCACATACAGGTAGAACAAGCTGCCCAGGCGATCTTCGCCGGCGAAATTGATGTTGAACCAGGAAGAGAACGTCTCCGCGCGCGTGGCGATGCCGCGGCGGGCCAGGTCCGCATTGATGCGTTCCACGAGCGCGGCGCAGCGTTCCGCGAGCTTGGTTTGCAGGCTCGGACCTTGCTCTTCCATGTAGGTCATCACCGCGTGGCAGGCGGCGAGCACGAGCGGGTGGCGCACGAAGGTGCCGGCGAAGAAGGTGGGCGCCACTTCCGGCACCGAGTCATCGCCATAACGCCATTGGCCGCCGTCGAGCGCATCCATGAAGCGCGGCGCGCCAGCGAGAATGCCGACCGGCATGCCCCCGCCGAGCACCTTGCCATAGGTCGCCATGTCGGCGCGAATGCCATAGAGCGCCTGCATGCCGCCTTGATGCGTGCGGAAGCCGGTGACGACTTCGTCGAACACGAACGCGGCGCCTGATTGCTCAGTGATGGCGCGTAATTCCTTCAGGAATTCGACCGGGCGAATCTCGGGGTGACGGCTTTGCACAGGCTCAACAATGACCGCCGCCAGATCGTTCGCGTTGGCGCGAATCCAATCGAGGGATTCCGGCGCGCCGTAATTCAGCACAACCATGTTGGCGACCGATTCCGGCGGCACGCCGATGGTCACCGGCAACGCCTTGGGGCCTTGGCGCTTACCGCCCGGCTTCACCAGCACTTCGTCGAACTGGCCGTGATAATCGTTGTTGAAGACCACGATCCTATTGCGGCCCGTCACCGTGCGGGCGACGCGCATGGCCGCCATCACCGCTTCAGAGCCGGTGTTGCAGAACGTCACGCGCTCCATGCCAACCATGTTGGCGATCTGCTTGGCGACGACGCCTGCCAGCGGCGCTTGCGGGCCGATGGCAAAGCCGGCCTTGGTCTGCTCGATCACGGCTTCCTGCACGAAGTCTGGCGCGTGGCCGAACATGGTCTGGCCGAAGCCGTTGACGAGGTCGACGTATTCATTGCCGTCGACGTCCCAAATCTTGGACCCCTTCGAGCGCGGCGCGACGATCGGATAGACCGCCTCTTTCCATTCCGCCCGGAAGCCGTTGGCGGCGCGCGGGTCGGCGAGGGTCTCGCGGTTGGCGGCGGTGTAGGTCTTCGAGCCGCCCGTGCGCGCGTTGTACTGCTGCACGAAGGTTTCGATGAAATCGCGCTGTGCGTTCGTCACTTGCTGCGCTTGCGGTCGCGCGCCGCGCAGATATTGCTTGAAGCGTTGCGGCGTCGTGTCTTCGTCGTCCGCCGAAGCGTCAGCGGCTGGCGCCTTTGCGGTAGGTGCGGGCGTTGCTTTCGCGGCAGGCGCCGCTGCGGGGGCGGCGGCAGGCGCTGGCGCGGCCACAGGCGCCATCGGCATGGCGACAGCGCCGCCTTGCATCGCAGCGAGTTGTTGCGCGAACAGGTTCTGCATCGCCGCCATTTGCGCGGCGAACAGGCCTTCCATGCCGCCGGCCATCTGCATCGGCTGCATCACGGGCGCGGCCGCCATCTGCATCGGCGCTTGCGCGACAGGCGCGGCGGCGGCGATCGGCGCAGCAGCCGGCGATGCGTCAGCCGGCATGGTCGCATCGAGAAAGGCGACCAATGCTTCAATGGTCGGGATGTCGTTCACGAGTTGGCGGAATGTGATCTTCACGCCGAACTTCGATGCCAGTTGTTGCACGACTTGTCCGAGCAGCAGGCTGTCGAAGCCAAGCTCGAGGAAGCTCGCATTCGTGTCCGCGCCCTCAAGTGACTCACCCGAGAGGTCTTCGAGGATTTCCGTGATCGCGGCGCGGAAGTTGGACAGGCGCGCTTCGGAGGACGGCTTAGACATGAGTACAGGTTCCGGGTTGGAAGCTTGAGGGGGGATGTAGGCGGGCGGCGCCACGAGTGTTGGCGTCGGGAAGGAAATCACCTGCGCCTGCGGCGCCTGATGGGCGTGCTTGGGCGCTTCAATGAAATGGCTTTGGCGTTGGAATGGATAGGTCGGCAGCGAGACACGGCGGCCTTGGAGGGGGCGGCGCGCGTTCCAATCGATCGCCGCGCCGGCGGCCCACACGCGACCGAAAGCCTCGGCCATCATGATGTCGTCGGCGCTCGTGCGCGTCGCTTCCGGCATGGAATTGACCAGCGCACCAGCGCCGCCCTTGCCGAGAATTTGCGAAGCGAGCGTCGCCAGCGTGCGGCCGGGGCCGACTTCAATGAGAATAGGCTTCGCGTCGTTGCTGACAGCGGCGAGCCCATCGGCGAAGCGTACGGCTTCGCGGCAATGGCGCGCCCAATAATGCGGTTCGCGCGCTTCGTCCGGCTTGATCCAATCGCCAGTGAGGCTGGAGACATACGGAATGCTTGGCGTGCTGAAGTGAATCTTCGCGGCTTCATGCGCCAGCGCTTCGACAACCGGCGCCATCATGCGCGAGTGGAAAGCGTGCGAGGTGTGCAGGCGGCGATGCACGATTCCCGCGGCGTCGAGCGTCTTCTCCAGCGCGTCGACATCTTCAAACGTGCCGGACACAACGCAGAGATTTGGCGAATTGATCGCGGCGAGATCGAGCTTGTCGCCGAGATAGGGGCGCACTTCGGCTTCGCTTAGACGCACCGAGAGCATCGCGCCGCCCGGCATATCCTGCATCAAGCGGCCGCGCGCGGCGATCAGCGTGAGCGCGTCTTCGAATTGCATCACGCCCGAAAGGCACGCGGCGACGAACTCGCCGACGCTGTGGCCGATCATGGCGGCCGGTTGCACGCCCCAGCTCATCCACAAACGCGCGGTCGCGTATTCGATCAGGAAGAGCGCGGGCTGCGCAAGCAGCGTGGAGCGGATCGGATGCGGCGCGTCTTCGGAAGGCGGCGCGTCGTCGTAAAGGATTTTGAGCAGGTCGAGGCCGGAGAGGCGCTGCAGCAAAGCTGCGCCCTTTTGCATGATGTCGCGGAAGAGCGGCTCGCGCTCATACAGGTCGCGGCCCATGCCGGGATATTGCGCGCCCTGGCCGGGGAACATGAAGATGATCGGCGCGCTGTCGACGGCCGTGCTGATCGCAGTCGTCCCTCGCAATTTCGCGATAGCGTCTTCGCGGGTGCGCGCGGCAACCACTGTGCGCTTTGGGAAAGCGCGCCGCCCTTCGATCAGCGTGAAGGCGACGTCGTTGAGCGCGAGTGTGGGCGTGGCTTCCAGATGCGCGGCGAGGCGTTCTTTGGCTTGCGCAAGCGCATCATCGCTGCGTGCGGAGAGCGGCAGGATGATCGGTGAATCGTCCTGCGCGGCTTCAGCGGCGACCACGCGCGGCGCTTCTTCCAACACCAGGTGCACGTTGGTGCCGCCCATGCCGAAGGAGCTGACGCCTGCACGACGCGGCGTCGCGCCGCGTGGCCAGGGCTTCAACTTATCGACGACGTAGAACGGGCTGTTGGCGAAATCAATGCGCGGGTTCGGCGACGAGTAATTCGCCATCGGCGGCATTTCGCCATGATGCAAGCCGAGGGCGGCTTTGATCAGGCCAGCGACGCCGGCGGCCGTGTCAAGGTGGCCGACATTGGCTTTGACGGAGCCGAGACCGCAGAACTGGCGCGCCTCGGTGCCGAAGGCTTTACGCAAACCTTCGAACTCGATGGGATCGCCGAGCGGCGTCGCGGTGCCGTGGCACTCAACGTAAGAAATGCTCTCGGGATCGACTCCCGCGACAGCTTGTGCGGTGGCGATGACCGCGGCCTGGCCGTCGACGCTCGGCGCGGTGAAACCGACTTTATCGCCGCCGTCATTGTTGATCGCGGCGGCGCGGATCACAGCGTAAATCTGATTGCCGTCGCGCAGCGCATCTTCGAGCCGCTTCAGCAACACGACGCCGGCGCCGGCTCCAAACACGGTGCCCGCGCCATTCGCGTCAAACGGACGGCAAATGCCGTCGGGCGCGACGATGCCCTCTTCTTGGAAGAGGTAACCGCGTTTGATCGGGAACGAGATCGACACGCCGCCCGCGAGCGCCATGTCGGATTGATAGAGTTGCAAGCTTTGGCACGCTTGCGCCACCGCAAGCAGCGACGTGGAGCAGGCGCTCTGCACCGTCATCGCCGGGCCGCGCAGGTTGAGCTTGTAGGCGGTGCGCGTGGCCAAGAAGTCCTGCAAGCCGCTCGACCAGATCGAGAAATCGCCAAGCTGGTAGGTGCTAGCGGCGCGCTCCATCGTCGCGCGGTCCTGCACGACGTGCGTGGTCATGTAGGTGGAGAAGGCGGCGCCCGCGAACACGCCGATCGCGCCCTCATAGCGCGAGGGGTCAACGCCGCCGTCTTCGAGCGCTTCCCAAGCGCATTCCAGAAAGAGGCGGTGTTGAGGATCGGTCGAGGCCGCTTCGCGCGCGAGCATGCCGAAGAAGCCGGCGTCGAATTGATCGACGCCTTCGATGATCGGACGCGCCTTTACGAATTTCGGATCGTTGCGCACTTCCGGCGGATGCGCGTCTTCGAGCTCATCATCGCGGAAGCGGGTGACCGAGCACACGCCGTTGCGGATATTGTCCCAGAATTGATCAAGGTTCGCTGCGCCCGGGAATCGGCCGGAGATACCGACAATAGCGATCGCGTCCGGCGCGAGTGCGTCGGATGCATCATCTTGCGCTATTGTGTCGTTCCCAGACACTAGCCCCTGCCTTTCTTGGCGTCCCGCATGCGCGCGAGCGCCTCAGCCTGGCGCTTCGCACGGTCCTTAACTGCAAGAGCCGCGCCGTTCGGCTCGCCTTTAGGTTTGCGTAACCGTTCGGCGAGGTCGCGGATCTTGGGCGTCTCGAACAGCGTAACTAATGGGAGATCGGGACTGAGTTTTTCCTGAATTTTCGCGTGCACGCGGATCAAAAGAAGTGAGGTGCCGCCAAGGTCGAAGAAATTATCGTCGAGCCCCACGGCGCCGACGCCCAAAACTTCACGCCAAATTTCCGCGAGTGTGCGTTCGGTGTCGTCGTTGGTTTCCAACGGCTTAAAATCGACGCGCGGCGCTGGCAGCGCTTTGCGATCGACTTTGCCCGCTGGCGTCAGCGGGAAGGTTTCCAAAACCACAATATCGGCCGGGATCATGTGCGCCGGCGCGCGCGCTTTGAGCCGTTCGATCACCGCCGCGCCGAAAGCCGGCGGCGCGGGCTGATGCGCGGGCTTCAAATAGGCGGCAAGGCGTTTAATGCCCGGGGTGTCTTCGCGCAGGATCGCAGCGGCGTCGGCGACGTCTTCGTCTTCGCGCAGCAGCGCTTCAATCTCATCAAGCTCAACACGCTTGCCGTTAAGTTTCACCTGGCGGTCGTTGCGGCCCACAAACTCGATCAAACCGTCGGCGCGGCGACGCACGAGATCGCCCGTGCGATAGAGGCGTTCGCCCGTTTGCGGGTGGCGGACAAATTTCTGCGCGGTGAGTTCGGGTTGATTGTGATAACCGAGCGCCAAGCCATCGCCGCCTGTGCAAAGCTCGCCGGTTTCACCATTCGGCACTTCGCGCAGATTTTCATCCATCACATAGAGGGTGCAATGCGCGACCGCTTCCCCAATGGGGATCGGGCCGTCGCTCCACCCGCTGTGCGGGACGCGGAAGCACGTCGTGACGATGCTGTTTTCCGTCGGCCCGTAGGCGTTGATCAGCGTGGTGTTCGGTAGTGCACGCGCGGCTTTATCCGCATGCGGGGCCGAGAGCACATCGCCGCCGGCATTGATGGCGCGCATTCCGGCGAGATCGCTAAGCCGGTGCTCAACCATGAAATGAAAAATGCCGGTGGTGAGCGAGGTCCAGGTCGCGCCGGTGCGCTTGATGGTGTCGGCGATGCGGTCGAGAGACGGTGTCGCGTCCGGCAAAATAGCCAGTTTTCCGCCATTCAGCAGCGCACCCCAGATTTCGAGTTGGCTCGGGTCGAACGAGAGCGCCGTGATGTGCAGCACCACATCATCGCCCCCGGTGAAGCCCGCATAATCGTTGCGCCACACACTGCGGATGAGGCCGCGATGTGGCACCAGCACGCCCTTAGGCTGTCCCGTCGAGCCCGACGTATAAATAAGGTAGGCGACGTCCTCCGGGCCGCTTTGGTGCGTATCGAACCCCGCGTCGCCAGCTTCGTAATTCAGCAACAGCGTGCTCGCGGCCGGGAAGCCGAGTTGCAACGCGTTGAGCGCATCAGCCTGCGCGAACAGCGCCTTGGGCGCCGCATCGCTCAGCATGAAGGCCAGGCGTTCGCGTGGGTAAGCCGGGTCGAGCGGCGTGAACGCGGCGCCCACCTTGAGCGTCGCCAACATTGCCGCGACCGCTTCGATCGAACGCTGCGTGAGCAGCGCCACGATATCGCCAGGGCCGACGCCGACGTCCTTAAGCTTAAGCGCGAGCACATCGGAGAAGGCGTCGAGCGCGGCATAGCTCAGCGTCCGGCCTTCTTGCTCCAGCGCGATCGCATCTGGCGCGGTGCGGACGTTCGATTGGAACAGCTCGACGATCGTCTTGTCGCGCGGGTAGGAGCTTGGAGCCAAAGCGTCGAGCGCGGGGTTTTCGGCAAGGCTCATGACGTGCGCTCATTCTTAGCGGCCGACGCGGGATGGCGCCGGAGGATTGCCCCACGCGCGCCAGCTTCCAGGTCCGAATTTTGGTTCGTTTCCCGACCGGTACGTATCCGGATAGGCGTGTGCATTGCAACAAAACTCGCGCCGGAAGGGACAAAATGGGACGTTGGGCGAAGCCCGGAGGGGGTGTTCTTGTCTCTATGCAACAACTGGGCTCATGGGGCCCCCCGATTGCGAGCGGTGGCGCCGGCGCGCTGTGTGCCGGTTCAGCACGTTTGTTAGTGATAAAGCTTAGCGCGGATTAACCATGGGCGCTGGCGGCGTTCTTGCATTCGCCCAGAGCAGAAAGGCCGCTGTCTCAGGCGCGGCGACAAAAAATCTTGCCTTGCCGCCGCGCACCGAGTTTGCGAGGCGCGGGGATGCGTGGAGTTTCTATGAAGGTCGCAATCATCGGGATTGGTTACGTTGGGGCGGTTTCGGCCGCCTGCTTGGCGCGCGACGGGCACGAGGTGGTCGCCGTCGATGTGAATCCAACCAAGGTGAAGGCGATCCTCGCGGGCCAGGCGCCGATCATTGAGCCGGGCCTGCCGGAAGTAACCCAAGAGGCCGTCGCCGCCGGTCGTCTACGCGCGACCGAGGATGTCGCGGCCGCCGTCGCCGAGACGGAGATGTGCCTCATCTGCGTGGGCACGCCATCGACCCAAGCCGGCAGCCTTGAGTTGAATTATGTGCTGCGCGTCGCGGAGCAGATCGGCGCGGCGCTGAAGAAGCGTAAGGGCAATTATTCTGTGGTCGTGCGCTCAACGATCCTGCCCGGAACGATGGATGGCGTTGTCATCCCGGCGCTCGAAGCGGCGTCCGGCATGAAGGCCGGGAAGGGCTTCGGCATCGGCTATTATCCAGAGTTTCTGCGCGAGGGCAGCGCGATCAAGGATTACGACGATCCAGGCCTCATCGTATTCGGCGCGCGCGACGACGCGACATTCGAGCGCCTGAGCTCGCTGCAGGAAAGCACGCGCGACCGCGTCCAACGCGTCGATATGCGTACGGCCGAAGGCATCAAATATTTCTGCAACGCCTGGCATGCGCTGAAGATCAGCTTCGCCAACGAGGTCGGCAACATCTGCAAGGCGCACGGCGTCAATGGCGTCGAAGTGATGGAGGCGCTGGTTTCCGACGCGCGCCTGAACATCTCGAAGGCCTATATGCGCCCGGGCTTCGCTTATGGCGGCTCGTGCTTGCCAAAGGATCTGCGCGCGCTTCGCTTCGCGGCCCGTCAGCTCAACGTGCCAACGCCAGTGCTTGACGGCACGGGCGCGGCCAACGACGTGCAGATCGACCAGGCGTTCCAACTGGTCACGCGCTTGAAGAACGTGAACCGTCGCGTCAGTTTCCTCGGGGTCAGCTTCAAACCGGATACGGACGATCTGCGCGAAAGCCCCCACGTCGTTCTGGCTGAGCGCTTGCTCGGCAAGGGCTACGACATTGCGATCTATGACGCCAATGTGCGCATGTCGCGTCTGACGGGCGCGAACCTGGCCTACATCCTCGATCTCTTGCCGCACATCTCGCGTATGCTGCGCGAAGACTTGGACCAGGTGCTTGCCTTCTCTGACACCATTATTGTTGGCCACGCGAAGCTGCTGAAGGGCGTGGATCCCGCGAAACTTGAAGGCAAGACCATCATCGATCTTGCTGGCCTGCCGCCCGAATGGCGCGACCGCAAAGATTATTTCGGCATCTGCTGGTAAGTTTGCTAAACGGGCGTGGTGATGACCGACGACCCGTTTGACTCTGTTTCGACGATGACGCGGCGTGGCGCGGCGCTCGGGCTGGCGAGCGTTGCGGCGTGCTCTCAGCCCGCAGCAGCGCAAATCGTTCGCCTCAACCCGCTCCCTTTGCGGCGCGGGATTGGCGTGCACCACATGCTGAACTGGGCCGAGTTCGACGGCGAGGATTATCGCTGGCCGCCGTTCACACGTCACGATTACCAAAGCTCCAACGAGGAAATGGCGAACCTGCGCCGGGTCGGGTTCGATTTCGTTCGGCTCACCGTTGCGCCAGACATCTTCATGGCCAGCGACGGCCGCCGTTCCCGTGAGCTTGCGGCGATCCTCACCGATCGCGTCGATCGGTTTCGCGCGCACGATTTGAACGTTGTTGTCGATCTTCACCCCACGTCGCGCAATCCGGCCTATACGGGTGAGCGCCTCTGGAATGGCGCAGGATCGCTGGTGTTTCGCCGTTACGTGGAGGTGGTGGGCGAGGTGGCCGCGACGTTGGCGCACTTCGATGCGGGCGTAGCGTTCGAGCTGATGAACGAGCCGCAGGCATGGGGCATGGGCGCGGCGCAGCGCTGGCGCGCGATGAATACACGCATGATCGCCGCGGCGCGCTCGGCGGCGCCGCGATTGCCGCTGATTGTGTCAGGCCACATGTCGGGTGGGCAGGCCGGCCTGCTTGAATCGGCGCCATTCGATGATGAGCGACTGATCTATACATTCCACTATTACGGGCCGTCCTTGTTCACCCACCAGACTGTGATCGAGCCGGCTCGCCACATGAGCAAGCTGCCCTGGCCGCCGAGCGCCGGCTCGCTCGATGCTGAATTGGCGGCCGCGCGCGAGCGCGTGCGCAGTGACCGCGCCTTGGCGGCGAGCGAACGCGTCCGCGCCACGGAACGCGCGGAGCGTGCGCTGCGTGAGTATTTCAGTGAGGACAACGGTCAAACGCGTATCCAAGCGGATTTTGAGGCCGTAGCCCGTTGGGCGGATACGCACGGCGTGCCGCGCGGCGCCATCCTGCTGGGCGAGTTTGGCGTGGTGCGGTTTCATCGGCAGTATCGCGGCGCGCTCGATGAACACCGCACGCTTTGGCTGCGCACCATACGTGAGGCGGCGGAGGCGAACGGCTTTGGCTGGTCGGTTTGGACCTATCGCGGTGATGGCGGCATGGCGCTGGTCGACGAAGAGGACGTGCTCGCGTTCGATCTGCCGTCACTGCGCGCGTTGGGGCTAAACGCCGACTAGATTATATCGAAGATGGTGGTGAGCACGGCGCCGGCGCTTACGATCTCGCCGCTGGCGACAAGCCTTGGCGCCTTGGCGAGTTTGCCGAACCCGGGGGAGACATCAACGCGCTCAAGCGCGATCTTGCCGGCATTGGCAAGGTGCATTTCAATCTGCAGGCGTGCGCCAGTCGGCATTGTGACAATCGCGCCGTCCTCGCGTGTTTCGACCGTCGCGGTTTGGTGGAACGTAAAGCCGGCCGACCATTTGGCCGGGGCGGTGAGGGCGCCCTCTATGCCGTCGGCGATGGTGATGCGCGCGCCGTCGACGTGCACACTTCGCACGTGCTTTACGCCGTGTGAGGCAAGATAACCATCATGGTCAGCGTGGAAGTCGGGCGCGCCTGAGCGGAGCCGCGCTTTGGCATGCTGCGACCAGTTGAACGGCCCCGCAATGCGGCTCTGGTTCTGGCCGTCGAGGCACAGCGTATTGTGCGCGCGTGTGCCGCGGAAGCGATCACGAGCGTCGTTGTGGGTGTGATAGAGGTAGGTGCCGGCGTCGATGATAACCGGCTCGCCGCCAATGTGCAGCCACACCGCGAGCGCATCGGCATGGCCATGCGCCGCGATCGAGAGAAATCCGAGCGGCGCGTGGTCGATGGCGAGCATGGCGTCGCCATGCGCGGTCGGAATGCGCCAGACACTGTAGCCGCCTTCGGCGAACGTACGTTGACCCTTTGGCGCGATGGTTGTCGGCGCACGTGCTGAGCTGAACGCATCAAACAAGGTCGGCGCCTGCGGCGGCGGCGCACTCTCGCCATCGTTCAGCCAGCGCGCGATCGTGGCGCAGATGGCGGCCGGGTAGAGGTAATCGTGCTTTGGCCCCAACGCGACGACGCGGCCTTCGTCGTCATCGCAGATCGCCGGCGTGCGCCCCGCATCGTCCATCATCCAGCGCAGGTGGCGAGCGGCGTCGCGGAGGCGCGTCCTGTATGACGCCGAGCGCCGATCGCCGCTTGCTTCACCACACAGCGCGGCGAGCGCGAACCATTCAAGCGAATAGGCGGCGTAGGTCGGCGATTGTTCGGCGCCGACGCCGTCCGCGTGGAATTGTCTGAGCACTTCGCGTTCGAGCGCGTCCGCCTCGTGCGCGCGTCGCGACGCGCCTGGCAAGGTTGGCGCACAGGTGTAAGCGATATAGAGCGCGGCGAGTTCGGCGACGCGGTGATTGTTCGCCGAAGAGAAGAGTGAGGGATAGCGCCCCAACATCCATACATGCGCGGCGAGAAATTGGCGCAGACGCGGCGCGAAGCGCAGCGGCGCGAGATCAGCAATCAAAGTGTTCACAAAGATCGCGACGATCACGCGCGTCGCGAATTCGATGCCGTTGGTCCAATTTACGCCGTCATAGGGCGGATTGGAGTCCATCCAGCCCTCGATCACGTCCGCAATATCGGCGGCGAGCGCTTGGTCCTGGTCGCGATGCGCCGCGACGGCGAGGGGCATCAGGAACTGGAGCCGGTTGATCTCCCAGACAAATTTGACGTCGCCGAAACCTTCAGCATGACGATAGGCGCTTTTCGAAGCGCGTTGGCCGCGCCCCGGCCAATGCTTGCCTGACGCCGGATCGAGCGACCACAGATTGGTGCGCCACCAATCGCGTTGCGCCGGCCTTGGCCACTCAGCGGAGAGAAACGCGATGTCGCCGCTCAGAGTCGCGCGCGCATCGCGTTCGATGAGCTCTGTAAGGTTCTTCGCGCACTCTTCAACGCGCAGCCCCGGCAACGGGGCGATGGCGCCTTCGAACTTGAAGCTGTCCCAGCTCCAATTCGTCCGGCTGTCGGCGAATTGCTTGCCGCGTTCGATGATGCGGTGCGCGACCTCCGGCGGCGACATGCTGGCGAGGCGGCGCACGTACCATGCGAAGCGCCCGCCCTTGGATGATGTGCTCACGCCGCCGGCTTCCACTCGTGAATGACAAACGGCTGCTTTCCTGCAGCGCTTTTATGGAATGCGTCAACGAACGCGAGCTCGATATCCACGACCGGGCCGATCTTGGTGCGAGCCGTGGCCAGGATCTGCGCGGCGAGGGCGTCCGAGCGATCTTGTTCGGAGCGCACAAGGATGCGCACTTTGCCGGGGCCGGTTTGCACGATCTGCAAGCCCTCGATCTGGTCGAAAGGTCTGGGGATGTGGTTCAAACCGAGGAAGACTTCGCCGGCAGGCCCGTAGACGACGTCGCTCGCGCGGCCGCTAACGCCTGCGAACGAGACCTCGCCGCGGGCAATGGCGTCGAGGTCGCTGCTGGCGCCGAGCACGATCTGGTCGCCGGTGCGATAGCGCAGCAGGAATTGCGCGCGATTGTGATAGTTCGAGCCGACGATCTCGACGGCCCCGCCAGCGTCGCGCAACAGCTCAACTTTGCCATAGCCGGCATGGAAGACATATTGGCCGGGTTCGGTGGAATAGGCGAAGGCGACGCGCTCCGCCTGACCGTAATAATCGATCACCTTGGCGCCAAACACATCCGCCAGCTTCGCACGTGAGGGCGGCGGCAATTCCTCGGAGGAGGTCAGCGCCAGCTTGAAGCGTAGCGGCCGCTTGGCGCGCGTCGAAAGCGTCGCGAGCGCGATCGCCATCGAAGGATAAGCGTAGAGCACGTCCGGCGCGAACGCGTCGAGCATGTCGGCGTAGGCCGGAAACGTCTCGTCGTCCAAATGGTGTGCGGAGAGCGTGGCGATGCGGCGATCGGCGCTGATTTTCCAGTACGGTGGGGCGCGATCTTCGGGCGGTTTGATTGTATCAGCGCGCAGCACGGCGACCTTGGCGGTCGCGAAGTTGAGGCCGGCTTTGGCCACAAGCCAATCGATCACCGCCTGCTCGAACATGACTTGCGCAAAAGAGCGCGCGACCTCGAGCGAAGCGCCCGATGTGCCCGACGTACGGCCGGCGGAGACGGGAAGCAAAGTCTTGGCGCGATAGTGCGAAGGATTTGCGCGGACTTCGCCCTTCGTCAGCAGCGGCGCGGAGGCGAGGTCTGAAAGGTCCGCGTATGCGCGCGCGTTGCGGGCTGCGGTCACGAGCGCGCTTTCGAGTCTGCGGTGTTCGTCGGCGCGGGCGCTTGCGCTCATGCCGTCATGGCGGCGCAAGAAGTCGCGCGCGGCCGGGTAGAAGGGCGGCGCGCGGCGGGCCAATTGTTGGATTGGCGATATCTTTTTGATCAGCCCAAGCATGCGCTCACTCGTATGGTCGGGTGTGAGGCGAGACGCCGGTTTCGCGCGCGATGCGCATGCGCTCCGCCGATTGGAGCTGCTGCTGCAACAGCGCGTCCAGCAATTCCTCGCGCCGCAGATAATTGAGGCATTGCGCGAGCGCTTCCGGGCGGACGTTCACGCGGGCCAGCGCCTGGATGCGCGGATCGTCGGCGCCGCCGACCAGTCCAAGTTCATGCCCGAGACGCAGGCGCGTGCAATAGGTTGCGAGCGGCGCCATCTCGACGGCGAGCCAGCTGCGCGCGAGGCACGCGTCGGCGGCGCATATGGCGTTGGCGTCGCCCTCGACGTCGAACGCCGCCAAACGCGCCCAGGGCGCGGGCTGTATCGGTGCGCGAAAAATGGTGCGTTCGGCGTTGAGGATGGAGCGCGCGCGGAAGTCGCTGTCTGGCGCCTGCGCGTCGAGCGCGGCGTAGGTCCATGACAGCGCTTCCTGGGCGCCTGCGTGCCATGCGCCGGGCCGGGCCCAGCTGTTTTCAACCATGTGCGCCGCCGAGAGCAGGTCGCCGACGCGCGCATTCTGATCGCCTTCCAGCAGGGCGGCCTGGGCCGAGGCTAGAGCGCTCGTCGCCGCACGCGATGATTCGAACACCATCGCCGATCCGAGCGCCATCGCCAGCGCGCTGACACAGAACACCCAGCGCAGCGCCATGACATAGGCCGGAGGCGCTACAGACGGATTGGCCGCTTCGCGCTTATCATGCTTACGCGAGTCGCGCCGACGCCTACCCGCCGGACGAGCATGCAAGATGCCATCGCCGTCAGGCGACGATCTGGCGCCGGGGTTTCGTTGCCCGTTCATTAAGTGTCTCGGAACCGACTGGCCTGTTTACGAGTTAGGAACTGCATTTCGATCCATAGTGTTAAGCTTTTGCCCGAATTGTGGGGCTCCAATCATGTTGATGACGCGAGTTCATCCGCTTCCCGCTGAGCCGCCCCGTCGCGCGGAGCGGGCTGACGCGCCGGTCGTAACGAAGGCCGCGGGTCGCGGGCTGCCGGTGTATCTCTCGGTATTGGCGGCGATTGCCGTCAGCTTGCTGCTTTGGGCGGGGATCATTGGTTTGGCTCTATTGATCTTTTGACGGCCGCACCGTTCGAAAACGCGCCAACAGAGAACATGACAAGCGCCGCGATCGCAGGCGTCTGAAATCCAAAATCGACCACGCCGTGGATGAGCGCCAAAGCCGCCCCGGCGAACGCCGCCGCCGCCCATTCCGAACCAGAACGCCTGAACACGGC
The DNA here is from genome assembly GCF_036392335.1 of Vitreimonas sp. NCBI lineage: Bacteria > Pseudomonadati > Pseudomonadota > Alphaproteobacteria > Hyphomonadales > Hyphomonadaceae > Vitreimonas > Vitreimonas sp. Next base: position 10,397 of record NZ_DASVYD010000042.1, on the reverse strand, counting down.
GTTGGCGCCTGTCTTGAGCAGCACCGGCGCCATCATGAGCGTCAGCAGAATGAAGCCAACGATGCCGACTTCCTCCAGCGCTTGAACATAAATGTTGTGGGTAGAGCCCACGTAACCCGCGTCGCGCCACGTGTCGGGCGTCAAATAGTGTGCGTTCAGTTCGTGAAATGTGTTGAGCCCATGACCGATCCACGGGCGATCGAGGAAGATGCGCCAATGCATGTCGAGCAACGTCGTGCGGACGCTGGCGTCAGCGTCGACGTGCAACATGCGTGAAAATAGGATCTGGCCGCCTGAGACGAGCAATACGAGGGCGAGGGCGGCGATGATCAGGAGTGTGCCGCGCGAAAAAGGCGCGCTATCGGGCGCGCGTCGCCAAGGGGCCCAAATCAACACAGCGAAAATGGCGAAGGCGACGATCGTGGCGAGGATTCCAGCGCGCGAGCCGGTCAGCAACAGGCACGCAAGCGTGAGCGCCAGCACGCAGAACGTCAGCGGCGCCGAGAGGGGCGCCGCGATCGCGCGCCATTGCGGCGGCACTTGGGCGACAACGCGCGCGCTGGGACGACGAGAGGCGCGCAATAAGCGCGCGGTTAGAAGCAACGCGAGTACGCCAAAGGTCGTCGCGGCTGCATTGGCGCTGCCGAATTGCGCCATCAAACGTGTGTCGGCCCCGGTCAGCAGCCAATACATCGAAAGCGCCCCCAGAATGGCGGCGGCGGCCACAAGCAGCATCGACAGTGCGCGTCTGTCTTCGCGCGTCCGAACGCTGAGTGCTCCAAGTGCGAACGCGGCGAGTGGAGCGAATAGGGAGACGACACCCTCGATCGTGCGATAAGGCGCGATCGAAATCGCGCCGTGGTCAAGTCCCATCTCACGCCATAACGGATGCCACAGACCTTGGAATGGCGAGACTCCGGAGGGGGCGATCCAGGCGGTGGCGGTGGCGTAGGTGATGAAGAGGACGGCGGCGATGATCGAAAGCCAGTATTGATTCACGAACCGCACGAGCGCCTCGCCCGAGGAGCGGGCGGCGACAAAAACCAACACCAGAGACAGGAGCATCGCCAGCGAGGCCGCCGCCGCGGCGGATTGCGCGCCGCCCAGACAGAGCGCGACCAGGGTCAGGCCGAGGGCGGCCACAGCCCCCGGTTGTCCAAGACCCACGGCGGACGCCCGCGCGTTCATCACTTGCTCCTAGCCCATTTGGAGCGGTCACATGCAAGCCGCTGGCCACGTCTTTATGGGGCGGCGCATCTCTACCGTGTGGCGCTGGTCTTGCTTGTGTATTAGCCACACGTCGCGGCTGGGGCCGCTGAGGAGTTGGTGAATGGCTTTCAAAGGTACGCGGCGCGTCTTCCTGGGCGGCCTGTTGGCCGGCGCCGCCAGCGCGTGCGCATCCACAATCCCCACCGGTGATTCCGGGGTCGAGGTCACCGAGTATCGTCTCGGCCCAGGGGACCAATTGCGCATCACCGTCTTCGGCGAGGCCGAACTCACCGGGCCATATCTGATTAACCCTCAGGGGGACATCGCTTTCCCGCTGGTGGGCAATGTCGCTGCCGGGGGGAAGACGATCAGCGAACTCACGGCGGCTCTACGCGCCGCTCTGGAACAGGGATTTGTTCGACAGCCTAACGTCGCTGTGGAAGTTCTCACGTACCGACCATTTTTTATCCTGGGAGAGGTACGGACCCCTGGCACTTACCCCTATTCGGCGAATCTGACCGTGCTGAACGCGGTGGCGACTGCGCAAGGCTTCACCTATCGCGCTGATCGGCGCCGTGTGTTCATCAAGCATGCCTGGGAGGACCAGGAACGCGTCTATCCGTTAACGACGACGACACCGGTGCAGCCGGGTGACACTGTTCGTATCGGCGAGCGATTGTTCTGATTTTTGGGCGAATTGGCTGGACTTCCGTCATAGGCGGGTCTTAAGAAATTGGTAACCAGCCAATTGAGGTGGGCGTCATGCGCAGAAGTGCATTCGTAGGAGTGCTGGCCGCAGGTGTGCTGGCCTCGGCCTGGTTTTCAGTGCAGCCGCTGGCTGATCCGTACGCTGGCGCGCAGCGCGCCAGCAGCGCGCAATCGCTCCTGCCCGTCGCCGCGTCGGCCGCAGCCGAGCCGACCGCCGCGCCAGTTATCGCGCCACTGCCGGAGCGCATCAGCGAATTGTCCTCAACTCTTCAGGCGTCGCTCCTTTCAGGCGGTTGTCTGAGCGAGTCCGAAGCCATGACGCGCATTATGGATGTAACGGCCGGCGCCGACCACTACACAGCTTTCGCCGCCGTCCGCGAAGTCTCTGCGCAAGAGCATCCCTGCGGCGCCATCGATGTGGCGCTCGGGCGTTCGCGCGGCGCGTTCGAACAAACGAGCTTGGCGCCTGAGGAGCCGACCGTCGCGGATACGCCGCCTTTCTTTGGCGACGGCCAGCCCGTCGGGGGCGGCGGCGGGCCTGGTTATCCGCAAACCTGAGTGGTTCGCGCGCGGGCCTGCCGCGGGGGCGTGGCAGGCGGGTGCGCCGTTGGAGGAAATTGCCCCAAAGCCAGCCCAGGCGCAGACGCGAGAGGCTGGTTTTCGCGTCCGAGGCGAAATCGACGGAGACGGTGATGGGCGTCTCAGAGTCGAACAAGGGACTCGGGCTCGATCCCCTGGCGCGAGAATTCGTGGCTAGGAAATTGCTTTGGAGGATGAGCCGTCAGCCAAAGCAATCGCTGTGAGGGACGATCTCGCGGCTTCTGGGTGCAGTAGATGAATTTGATAACCATCCGTCAGCCGGTCGATGAACTGGACACCGTTTCGGCGCCCGAGCCGAAAGGCGGCGGTCGCAGCATGTCCATTATCAAATGGGTGCTCGCGTTCTTGGTGCGCCGCTGGATGCTGATTGGCGCGGTCGCCGGCGTGATCGCTTCGATCCTGTTTGTCGCGCAGATGATGCAGCCGCCCAAATACGCGGCCTCCGCCATTCTGCTGATCAATCCGGGACAAGAGCGTGTTCTGTCCCAAGAACAGATGGTTACCGGGAACGATCTGATCCCGGCGTCGGCAATCGTTGAGTCCCATATTGAAGTTTTGACGTCGCCCATGCTCATGGGGCGCTTGGTGGATTCACTTGGGCTTGCGAACCCGCCCGCGGGTGAGACCAGCACCGACCCGTTGGAAATCGCGCAGCGCCGCCAGTCCGTGATTAACGCGGTGTCGGGCGCGATCAGCGTGCGCCGTCGGGCGTCCAGCTTCGCGGTCGAGGTGCGCGCGGAGACCGAAAGCCCGCAGCTCTCCACCGACATGGCGAACAGCTTGGCGGAACTCTACCTGGCCTATCAATTGGAGTCGCGTTTCGAGACGGCGGAGCGGGCCAATTCATGGCTTTCGCAGCGGCTCGCGGAATTGCGCGATGACGTGCAACGCAAGGAAGAGGCGGCCGAACGCTTCCGCGCCGAGTCCGGTTTGCTGTCCACGCAAGGCGTGCTGTTCACCGAGCAGCAGACCACGGAAATCCAAGGCAGCGTGCTGCAAGCGCGCGCCGACCTTGCCGAGAAGGAAGCGCAATACCGCCAGCTGCAGCAAGTGATCCAGAGCGGCGGCAGCGCCGACACGATCGCAGGCGTGCTGAGCTCGCCGGTGATCGCGCAATTGCGCGCGCGTGAATCCGATATCGCGCGCCGACAAGCCGATGCTGAATCGCGCTATGGCGAGTTGCACCCCACCGTCCAGAACGTGCGGGCCGAACGCCAAGACATCCAAAATCAGATCAACGCCGAAGTGACCCGCGTGGCCGCGAGCCTGCGCAATGAAGTCGAAATCGCCCGCGCGCGTTTGGCCACGTTGCAGGGCAATCTGGGCGACGTGCGCGGTCAGCTCGCCGGCAATTCGGACGCGCTGGTGCGTTTGCGGGAGCTGGAGCGCGAAGCCGCAGCTGCACGCAGCGTCTATGAATCTTTCTTGGAGCGGTTCCACGAGATCAGCGACCAAGGCAATTTGCGCACGACCACGACGCAATTGGTGTCCTCGGCGACGTTGCCCACGCGCAAGAGTTCGCCGCAATTGCGCATGGCGCTGTTGCTCTCGATCGCCGTCGGTCTCGCCCTGGGGCTTGGCGTTGGCGTGCTAGCGGAGGCGCTGGACGAAGGGTTCCGCAGCGCCGATGAAGTCGAAGAGAAGCTCGGCGTCGCGGTGTTGTCTTCGGTGCCGAGGCTCCGGCGCAAGGAAATGCAGACCTTGCCGGAGCACGCGCAGCATCCAGCTGGCTATTTGGTCGAACGTCAAATGTCGGCGTTCACGGAATCCCTGCGCGTGGCGCGAACCTCGATCGTGTACGGCAACACCAATACGAAGAACCAGGTCGTCGCGGTGACATCGGCGCTGCCGAACGAGGGTAAGACGACGGTGTCGTTGTGCTTGGCGCGCGCCTCGGCCTTGTCGCAGCAGAAAGTGCTGATCATCGATTGCGACCTCCGCCGCCGCTCGCTGAAAGAGGTGCTCAACATCGAGCCGCAAGACGGGCTGCTACAGGTTCTGAGCGGTGAGGCCGATTGGCGCAATGTGGTTGTGCTGGACGAGCCGAGCGGCATGCACGTTCTGCCCCTGCGGGAGTCGCGCTTCATCCCGGACGACGTGTTCGGTTCCGGCGAGATGGCGAACCTGATCGCGGAACTGCGCAACCATTACGATCTGATCTTGCTAGATTGCGCGCCCGTGTTGGCTGTCGCGGAAACGCGCGTGATCGCTTCGCTCGCGGATTCCACGGTGATCGTGGCGCGCTGGGAGAAAACCCCAGTGCACGCGGTGCGCGCGACGTTGCAGCAATTGACGTCGACACGCGACAATGTGCTCGGATTGATTTTGAACAACGTCGATACGCGCGTGCCCGGATATTCTTATCATATGGGTTCGTACTACGAGGCGTGACGCGAGAAATTCGCGCTCGATCCACAGTTTTCGAAGCTTAAGATCGCGCGCCGCGCGTTAGCCTCTGCTATCAAATGGAGGTTGACGGGCGGCGCGCGCTTACGCTGTGGCGAATTTAGCGAACCGCACGAAAATCACGGAAAATCGGCGTCCAAACACAATTGTCCGCTTGCATTCTCGCGCGAGATTTCGTTTTGGTAAGCAATCCGTAAGGCATGTCGACAGAAGCGCTGACGGCCGGTTGCGGTGGGGATTTGAAATGCTCGATCACCTGAGCACGACTGATGCGGAGGCGCAAAGCCGCCAACGCAGCGCAGACCGCATGCGTGCGGTCGCTGCTGAAGCCGTTGTCGGCGTCCAGCCGTCGGCCACGATCATCGAGACGGATCCGCAATTGTGGCGTCGCAAGTCGCGCGAAGTGCGCGCTGCTCCCGTTGGCGGTGCGTTGAAGCGGGCGTTCGACCTTTCCGCCGCAAGTGTAGGGATCATTCTACTCGCCCCATTGTTGAGTCTGCTGTGGCTGCTGGTGCGCATCGAACGCAATGGCGGCGACGCGATCTTCAAGCAGGAGCGGGGCGGCTTCGACGGCAAGCCGTTTGAGATTTACAAGTTCCGTACGATGGTCTGCGCCGAGAGCGGCAAGTCGGTGAAACAGGTGCAGGCGGGTGACGAGCGCATTACGCCGCTTGGTCGCTTCCTACGTCGCATGAGCTGGGATGAGCTGCCGCAGCTGTTCAATGTGCTGAAGGGCGATATGTCGCTGATCGGCCCGCGCCCGCACGCGCTCGCGCACGATCGCGAGTTCGCCGAAATTGATCCGCGCTATCCGCAGCGCTTCGCCGCGCGCCCCGGGATTACAGGTCTGGCGCAAGTGTCCGGTTGCCGTGGTCCAACCGAAACGGCCGACAAGGTGATCGCGCGAACCGGCCATGATGTCGACTACGCCAAGGCTTGGTCGTTCTGGGGTGACATCGAAATTCTGTGGCGCACGGCGCTGCTGGTCGTGCGCAAGGACCCTGGCGCGATCTGACCTTGGGCTTTATCGGCCCGTTGGCGCGGGCATAATCAAGGTTCATGAGTTTCTTCGGGCTGTTCCAGCGCATAGAGCCGCCGCTCTTCACTGCCTCGCGTGTCGGTTTCGCTGTCGGCGACATCCACGGCCGCGCCGATCTGCTGGCGCAAATGCTTCACCTTATGGAGGAGCGCGCTGCAGCGGAGATGCGCGAAGGCGGCGCGCCGATCATTGTTTTTCTAGGAGATTATGTCGATCGTGGGCCGGACAGCGCCCGGGTGCTCGATCTGCTGATCAGCGGTCGGCCGCATCCGTTCGAGCGCCGCTATCTGCGCGGCAATCATGAGCAGGCCATGCTGGCCTTCATGGACGAGCCGCAAAGACACAGGGCATGGCTGCTGCATGGCGGGGTTGAGACCCTAAAATCCTACGGCGTCGCGCCCCCATCGCCGATGCACGCGACCGAGGCCGAGTGCGTTGCCGCGGCCGCCAGCTTGCGCGCCGCACTGCCCGGGGAGCATCTGACTTTCCTTCAAGGGCTTGAACGTTACGCGGAATATGGCGGCTATGCCTTCGTCCACGCCGGCGTGGCCCCGGGACGGCGGTTGGAGAGGCAGCACGAGAGCGACCTGTACTGGATCCGCGAGCGGTTTTTGAAGAGCCGCCGGCGCTTCTCCCACCGGGTTGTCCATGGTCATACCCCCGCCGACCAGCCCTTCGCCGACAAACGCCGCGTGGGCGTCGACACCGGCGCCTACGCCACCGGCGTTCTTACCGCCGCGCGGTTCGAGGGACCCGAGGTGACATTCGTTTCCGTGACCGATCGGTCGCGCTGATTTGCGCAGGTCCTGGACCTATTGTGACCGCCAGCGGCGCGGTTTACACCCGCCGGTCGAGAGAGTTCTGCGAGGAGACATTGGAAATGGCGGCAGGCGGCCACGCGCGCGGTGAGATGGACATTCAGGACCAGCGCGACACGTTTCATGGCTTTTTGATCGCCTCGATCTGGGGCGGGGGGCTCATTGCGCAGGCGGTGGCGTTGCTGACGCTGGCGTTCGCAATTGGTTTCGGCTGGTGGCCGGGGCTGTTCGCCTTCGTCGCGATCGGCGCGGCGGTCGGCCTGTTCTTCCGTATGTCGGGCGTCTATTGGGCCGTCCAGATCGCGCTCTGGGTGATCCTCGGCATTGGCGGCATTGTGGTTCCGGCGCTTGCCGGCTTGATGGGCTGATCCGTTGAAGATCGCCTTTCTCAAGGAAAGCGCGGCCGGAGAAACGCGCGTCGCCGCCACGCCGGAAACGGTGAAGAAGATCATCGGCCTTGGCCACAGTGTGACGGTGCAGACCGGCGCCGGTGTCGCCGCCAGCGTGCCGGACGATCAGTTCAAAGCCGCCGGCGCGGAGATCGTCGCCGATGGCGGCATCGGCGCCGCCGACCTTGTCGTGAAAGTGCGACGCCCCACCGATTCCGAAATCGGCGCCATGAAGGCGGGCGCGGGCTTCGTCTCGCTGCTTGAGCCCTACGGCGATCGCGGTGTGGTTGAAGCTTTGGCGAAAGCCAAGATCGATGCGCTGGCGATGGAATTCATCCCACGCATCAGCCGGGCGCAATCGATGGATGCGCTAAGCTCGCAAGCAAACCTCGCCGGCTATCGCGCCGTGATCGAGGGCGCTGCGCTCTACGGCCGCGCCATGCCGATGATGATGACGGCCGCCGGCACGGTGGCTGCCGCGAAGACGTTCATCATGGGCGTCGGCGTCGCCGGCCTCCAGGCGATCGCGACCGCGCGTCGCCTCGGCGGCGTCGTCAGCGCCACGGACGTGCGTCCGGCCACGAAAGAACAAGTCGCGTCGCTTGGCGCGAAATTCGTCGCGGTTGAGGACGAAGAATTCAAGCAGGCCGAAACCGCCGCCGGATACGCGAAGCCGATGAGCGCGGAATACCAGGCCAAGCAAGCAGCGCTCGTTGCCGAACACATCGCCAAGCAGGACATCGTCATCACCACGGCGTTGATCCCTGGCCGCCCCGCGCCGGTGCTGGTCACCGAAGCGATGGCGAAATCGATGCGTCCGGGCTCGGTCATCATCGATCTCGCGGTGGCGCAGGGCGGCAATTGCCCGCTCTCGAGGCCGGATGAACTCGTCGAAGTGAACGGCGTGAAGATCATGGGCTTCACCAATCTGCCCGCTCGTTTGCCCGCGGATTCCTCGGCGCTTTACGCCAAGAACTTCCTCGCGCTGCTGCCGCTGCTCGCAGACAAGGAGAGCAAGGCGTTCGCCCCGGCTTGGGACGACGAGATCATCAAGGGCGCCATGCTGTCGAAGGGCGGCGCCTTGATCCATCCGCACTTTGCCCCCGCGAGTGCGGCATGAACGACGCCGAGTTCGCGCAGCGCTATTACGCCGCCTGGAACGCGCGCGATCTCGAAGCCATCCTCGCGCTCTACGCCGAGGACATCGAGTTTTCCTCGCCGTACATCGCCGCCCTTGGCTTCTCGCCGGACGGCGTGGTGCACGGCAAGCCGATGCTGCGCGCCTATTTCGAACGCGCGCTCGATCGCGCGCCGGCGCTGACGTTCACGCCTGAAGGGCTTATGATCGGCGCGCGCGGGCACACGCTCATTTATCGCAATCACCGCGGAGAACGCGCGGCCGAAACCCATGAAATGGATTTGGCTGGCTTGGTCATCCGCGCCGACGCCACCTACGAGACAGCATAAGCAGAGGCTCGCGCACGCTGGCCGCGCCTCTGGGGAGAGGGTAAGCATGGTCGATCCATTCGTTTTCTATCTGGCCATTTTCGTGCTGGCGATTTTCGTCGGCTATTACGTCGTGTGGTCGGTGACGCCGGCGCTGCACACGCCGCTGATGGCCGTCACCAACGCGATTTCGTCGGTGATCATCGTCGGCGCGCTGATCGCAGCGGCCGCAAGCGCGCAAGCCGACGGCGGCTGGATCGCCAAGGGCGCGGGCGGCTTGGCTGCTGCCTTGGCCGCCGTGAACATCTTCGGCGGCTTCCTTGTCACCCAGCGCATGCTGGCGATGTACAAGAAGAAGGAAAAGAAGTGACGTGACCACGGGGGATTGGCGCGCCCTCCTTGAAGCTTATCTCGACGGACGCCTGTCCGCCGAGGCCTTCATGCGTCGCTTCATCGACGCGTGGCGCGCCGCCAATGGCCGCGTCCCCGGCGCCATCGCCGGCATGCAAGCAGCGGTCGAAGCTTTCGAGGCTGAGGTCGCCGACGTACGTGAAGAGGGAATCGTCAACGACGACGAACTCCGCCAAGCCGCGCAACGTGCGCTCTACAATCTCGTCGACGAACCCACCATCACGCCGCAGACCTTCGACCGCACACGTGCGCGCGAAGAAATGCGCCGCATGCAAATCCAAGTGCGCGGCTGCGCCGGCATCGGCTGCTTGATCGCGCTCGTCTGGGTGGCGCTCTGCATCCTGCAGATCACCTTCGTGAGCGATTGGATTCAGAACGCCTTTGGCTGGAGCGCCTGGCCGTCGGCTGTGGTCGGCTTCTTCCTCGCCTTCGTGCCGATCGTCGGCAATCTGCTGGCGTTCCTCGCCGCAACGGAATTGCGCGACTGGCCCACGTGGCTGGCCGCTGTCGTTTTCTTCGCCGCGCCTGCGGCGACACTACTTTCCGGCTGGTCGCGCTGGCGGCGTCCGGGATGACATGGGGCTGACATGAACGCTGATCTCGCCGCACTTCTGTATCTCGTTTCCGGGGTGCTCTTCATTCTCGCGCTGCGCGGGCTCTCGAGCCCGGAGACGAGCCGTCAGGGCAATAATTTCGGCATGCTCGGCATGGGCATCGCCATCGTCACGACGCTGCTCCTGGTCGATCTCGACACCACGACCATGCTGATCATCGGCGGCGCCATCCTCATTGGCGGCGGCATCGGCGCTGTGATCGCCCGCTCGATCAAGATGACGGAGATGCCGCAGCTCGTGGCCGCGTTCCACTCGCTTGTGGGCTTGGCGGCCGTGGCGGTTGCGGCGGCCGCGTTCTATGCGCCGGAAAGCTTCGGCATCGCCGAAGGCGAGCACATTCATATGCAGTCGCTGATCGAGCTTTCGCTCGGCACGGCGATCGGCGCCATCACCTTCACGGGCTCTGTGATCGCGTTCGCGAAGCTCAACGGCAATATGAGCGGTGCGCCGATCATGCTGCCCGCGCGCCACCTCATCAACATCGCCCTGGCGCTCGCCATCGTCGCGCTCATTGTCATGATGGTGCAATCTGGCGGCACGGTGGAATGGCACTATTGGGCGCTGGTGGCCCTCTCCCTGCTGATTGGCGTTTTGCTCATCATCCCGATCGGCGGCGCCGACATGCCCGTCGTCGTGTCGATGCTCAATTCGTATTCGGGTTGGGCCGCGGCCGCTCTCGGCTTCACGCTGGAGAACGTCGCGCTCATCATCACAGGCGCACTGGTCGGCTCCTCGGGCGCGATCCTCAGCTACATCA
>NZ_DASVYD010000041.1:0-77279 GCF_036392335.1 Vitreimonas sp. | reverse complement strand
GCCGGCGCACCTTGAGGCCGCGCGCGTCCAACTCGCTGAACGCTTGGGGGCTCGTCACTTCGTGCACGAGATGCAGATCGACATAGAGGATCGCCGGCGTTTCGCCGGTCTCCGCCTGCACGACATGCCTCTCCCAGACTTTCTCGAAAAGCGTCTTGGGCTCAGTTGACGACGACATTCTTGCCTCCGCCGACTCGTATGTCGGTTACTTGCTCGATCAAAGCGATCAATTCCGTATCATCGACCTCGCCGATCTGATCGGCGCGGCGTTTGAACATGGCGAACACTTGGGCGATCACATTGTCGGTGAGGTCATAACCCAAGGCGCGTGCGCGTTGCGACAAGGCGTGACGCCCAGAATGCTTACCGAGCACAAGCCGCGTGCCGTCGAAGCCCACGTCTTCGGGCCGCATGATCTCATAGGTCCGCGCATCCGCCAGCATGCCGTGCTGATGCATGCCGGCCTCGTGCGCGAACGCGTTGGCGCCGACGATGGCCTTGTTGCGCACCACGGGGCAGTCCGTGAGCTCGCTCAGCAGCTGGCTCGTCGCCAACAGTTTGCGTGTATCCACGCCCGTCGTGACGCCGAATTGATCCGCGCGCGTGCGTAACGCCATCACGGCTTCTTCCAGTGCGCAATTGCCGGCGCGTTCGCCGATGCCGTTGATGGCGCCTTCGATCTGACCCGCGCCGTTCGCCACCGCCGCCAACGTATTGGCGACGGCCATGCCGAGATCGTTGTGGCAGTGCGCCGAGAGCACCACGTCCGGGAAGCGCGGCGCGATCTGCGCGTGCAGATGCTTGAAGATCTGGCCGATCTCGAACGGCGTGGAATAACCCACGGTGTCGGGTATGTTCAGCGTCCGCGCGCCGGCCTGGCTCACCGCCTCCAACACGTCGCCCAGAAAGTCGATCTCGGTGCGGATTGCATCCTCCGCGCAGAACTCGACGTCGTCAAAATAGGTGCGCGCGAACTGTACGATACGCACCGCGGTCGCTAGCACTTCGGCGCGGCTCATATTCAGTTTCGCGGCGCGGTGTATTGGGCTTGTGCTCAGCACAATGTGAATGCGCCGCCTCGTGGTGCTCTTCAGAGCGCGATGCGCGGCGACGACATCCGACTCCACGGCGCGGGAAAGCGAACACAGGATAGGACCGTCGACTTCACCCGCGATGCGCCGCAGCGCCTCTTCGTCTCCCGGGGATGCGGCGGCGAAGCCAGCCTCGATCACGTCGACGCCCAAGTCACGCAACGCCTTGGCCATCTTGAGCTTGGCGTGGGCGTCCATCGAGAAACCCGGCGCCTGCTCGCCGTCACGCAGCGTCGTGTCGAAGACGAGCACGCGTCGCGGTGCGCTGTTTACGCCAGGCATGTTACCGGCCCCCTGGATCGCGTCGCGGCCTGGGCGGTGAGGGTCGTCGTTGTGATAATCTTGGTCATGTTAGCCTCCGTTGAACTCAATTTGCACTTCAGGCCGACGGCGCTGCGTCGGCGGTGCTAATTCGGTCCAATTCGGGGCCGCGATGGATGGAAAGCACGCCCGTGCGGGAGACTTCCACGAGACCTATGGGGCGCATAAGGTCGACAAAGGCGTCGATCTTGTCGCTGGCGCCTGTCATCTCGAAGATGAAGCTCTCGAGCGTGGTGTCGATCACCTTGGCGCGGAAGATTTCCGAAACGCGCAGCGCCTCGATGCGATCCGCGCCGGTGGAGCGCACTTTCACCAGCGCGAGTTCGCGCTGCACGCCGGCCGGATCGCGTGTCACGTCGATCACGTTGCGCACCGAGACGATCCGGTCCAGCTGTGACTTGATTTGGTCGATAATGTTGGGCTCGCCGCGGGTCACCACTGTGATCCGCGACATGTGCGCGGATTTATCGGTCTCCGCGACGGTCAGGCTCTCGATATTGTAGCCGCGCGCGGAGAACAGCCCAACGACGCGCGCGAGCACGCCGGGCTCGTTATCGACGATGATCGCCAGCGTACGGCTCTCAGCGGGTTCTCCAGCATGCGGCGGCATCAGACCAGCTTCTTTCCGTCGTCGTCGATCTCGTCGCCCACGAAGGTGTCGGCGAGGATCATTTCGTTGTGCGGCTTGCCCGATGGGATCATCGGGAAACAATTCTCTTCCTTCGCAACGCGGCAATCGAACAGAACCGGGCCGGGCTCGTTGATCATCTGCATGATCTTGGCGTCCAATTCGTCGGGCTTCTCGGCGCGAATGCCGACAGCCCCGAAGGCTTCCGCCATCTTCACGAAATCCGGCAGTGCGTGCGAATAGGAGTGGGAGTAGCGCTCGCCATGCAGCAATTGCTGCCATTGGCGCACCATGCCCATCCATTCATTGTTCAGAATGAAAATCTTGATGGGCAGGCGATGCTGCACGGCGGTGCTCATCTCCTGCATGGTCATTTGCACGCTGGCTTCGCCGGCGATGTCGATCACCAATGCGTCCGGATGCGCCGCTTGCACGCCGAGGGCCGCCGGCAGACCGTAGCCCATCGTGCCTAGACCACCGGATGTCATCCAACGGTTCGGCCGGTCGAAGTGAAAGTATTGCGCCGCCCACATCTGATGCTGGCCGACTTCGGTCGTGATATAGACGTCCTTGCCGCGCGTCAGCTCGTACAGCCGTTCGATGGCGTATTGCGGTTTGATCACGTCGTTGCTGGCTCGGTAGGCGAAGCATGTGCGCGCGCGCCAAGCCCCGATCTGCTCCCACCATGCCTTGATCGACGGCGGCTTCGCACGCTTGGCGCGGTTGCGCCAGGCGACCAGCAATTGCTCCAGCGCTTCAGCTGCGTCCGCGATGATCGGCACATCGACCCGCACGTTCTTGTTGATCGAGGACGGATCAACGTCGATGTGGATTTTCTTTGAGTTCGGGCTGAACGCGTCCAGCCTTCCGGTCACCCGGTCATCGAAGCGCGCGCCGACGCAGATCATCAGATCACAATCGTGCATCGCGTGGTTGGCTTCCCACGAGCCGTGCATGCCCAACATGCCCAGCCATTGCTCATCCGGCGCCGGGAAGGCGCCGAGCCCCATCAGCGTCGATGTGATGGGAAAACCCGTCTCGCGCACGAGCGTCCGTAACGCCTCGCTCGCGCGCGGCCCCGCATTGATCACGCCGCCGCCGGTGTAGAACACGGGCTTTTGCGCATTTGCCATCAGCTCCGCGGCTTCGGCGATCTTCAGCGCATCGACGTGACGCACCGTGCGCTTGGAGCGTTTAGGTGAGCGCTCCGGCGGCAGATACATGCCCGTCGCGAATTGCACGTCCTTGGGAATATCGACGACGACTGGCCCAGGTCGGCCGCTGCGCGCGACGTAGAACGCTTCGTGCAGAATGGCCGAAAGCTCATCGACGCTGTTCACCAGCCAATTGTGTTTGGTGCAGGAACGCGTGATGCCGACCGTATCGCATTCTTGAAACGCATCGGTGCCGATCAAATGCGTCGCCACCTGGCCGGTGATGACCACCATCGGGATCGAGTCGAGCAATGCATCCGCGAGCGGCGTCACCATATTGGTGGCGCCGGGGCCGGAGGTCACGAGCGCGCAGCCGACTTTGCCAGTGGAGCGCGCGTAGCCTTCGGCCGCATGGCCCGCGCCTTGTTCGTGACGCACAAGAATGTGGCGCACGTCGTCGTCGCTGAAGAGCGCGTCATAGATCGGCAACACCGCGCCGCCCGGATAACCGAACAGCGTGTCCACGCCATGATCCTTCAAGGCGCGTACGACCATTTCCGCCCCCGTCAGTGGAATGCCGGCAAGAGCGGCCGGCTCTGACGAGGTGTGGATTTGGGCGATGTTGCTCGTGGTGGTCATTTCAAGCTCACGAATTCGTCGGTGATTTGAGCCACGCCATACGCGAACGCAGCGCCGCACCCGTCTTTTCGATCGGATCGTCGCGGTCTTCGTTGAGCAGCGCGTTGTAGCGCGGCTTGCCGGCTTGGTTCTCGAGGATCCATTCGCGCGCGAACGAGCCGGATTGGATGTCCTTCAGCACGTCACGCATACGGCCCTTGGTTTCTTCCGTAATGATGCGCGGACCGGACACGACAGCGCCGTACTTCGCGGTCTCGGAGATGAAATCGTGCATCTTGCTGATGCCGCCTTCGTAGAAGAGATCGACGATCAGCTTCAGTTCGTGCAAGCATTCGAAATACGCGACCTCCGGCTGGTAGCCGGCGTCCACCAAGGTCTGATAGCCAGCCTTCACCAGCTCTTTCGCGCCGCCGCAGAGCACGGCTTGTTCGCCGAACAAATCGGTCTCGGTTTCTTCACGGAACGTGGTCTCGATCAGGCCGCCGGTCGCGCCGCCGATGCCCTTGGCGTAGGCCATTGCGCGATCGCGCGCCTTGCCGGTCGCGTCCTGATAGACGGCGAACAGCGCCGGGACGCCGCGGCCGCGCGCATATTCACGACGCACCAGATCGCCCGGGCCCTTCGGCGCCACCAGCACAACGTCCAAATCCTTGCGCGGGGTCACGCGGCCATAAACAATCGAGAAGCCGTGCGCGAACAGGATCGTCGCGCCTTCCTTGGCGTTCGGCTCGATCTCATTCTTCCAGACCTGATCCTGGATCATGTCCGGCGTCAGAATCGCGATGAGGTCGGCGCCTTTCACCGCGTCGACAACTTCCGCCGTCGCGATCTTGTCTTCGGTGGCATGGGTCCAGCCCTTGCCGCCCTTGCGCACGCCGGCGACGACATCGAAGCCGTCATCGCGCAAATTTTGTGCGTGCGCGCGGCCTTGGCTGCCATAGCCGATAATGGCGATGCGTTTGCCGCGAAGCGCCTCAGCGTTCACATCATTGGTGGTATAGACAGTCGCTGACATTACTTGGCCTCACGAATTTGGGCTGGCGGTGGATTGGGAATAGTCACCGCGCCCTGCGACGCGGATGAAACGAGAGCGGCGTATTTCGCGAACACGCCATGCGCCGCGGGGCGCGCTGGCGGTTGATATTTTCGGCCCGAGAGATCGGCTTTCACATCGATCGACCGGCCCGGCACATCAATGCGGATTGTATCGCCTTCGCGCACCAGCGCGATCGCGCCGCCGACAGCGGCTTCCGGCGAAACGTGTCCGGCGACGAAGCCGTAGGAGGCGCCCGAGAAGCGCCCGTCGGTAATCAGCGCCACGTCCTTGTAGTCACGGCCCTTCAACGCCGCGGTCACTTGCAGCATTTCGCGCATGCCCGGCCCACCCTTGGGGCCTTCGTAGCGAATGATCAGCACGTCGCCTTCATTGATCTTGCCGTGCTGCACGGCGTCGAATGCGGCTTCTTCGCTATCGAACACGCGGGCAGGGCCCTCGAAGCTTTCGATCTCATGGCCGGCCAATTTGATCACTGCGCCCTCAGGCGCGAGATTGCCGTACAGCACCGCGTACGAGCCGCGCGCCATCGCCGGGCGCGTGAAGTCCGTGATGACTTCCTGGCCCTTCTGCTCGACCGCTTCGGTCGCTTCTTCGAACAGCGCGCGGCCCGAAACCGTCGGCGCATCCACGATCTTGCCAGCATCCGCCAAGCGCTTCGTCACCAAACGCG
Organism: Vitreimonas sp.; assembly: GCF_036392335.1. Lineage (NCBI taxonomy): Bacteria > Pseudomonadati > Pseudomonadota > Alphaproteobacteria > Hyphomonadales > Hyphomonadaceae > Vitreimonas > Vitreimonas sp. The sequence continues at coordinate 71,719 of NZ_DASVYD010000041.1, read as the reverse complement.
TGCCGCCGGCGAAGAACAAATGCGACGCCAGGAAGCGCCCGCCCGGCTTCAGATCGCAAATCACCGGCGTCCGCGCACACGCCGCATGGCAATCCTCGATGCCGAAGTCCACGCCAGCTTCCGCCGCGATCGCGGTCAGATGCATCACGGCATTCGTGGAACCGCCGCTCGCGGACACGGCAACAGCCGCATTGATCAAAGACTCGCGCGTGATGAATTTGCGCGCGTTCTGCCCCTTCACGGTCAGCTCAACCGCCAAACGCCCGCAGCGCTCGGCCTGCGCCTTCTTGTCCGGATGCACGGCCGGCACGTCATTTGCGCCCATCGGCGAGATGCCCATCACCGAAAGCGCCATCGCCATCGTGTTGGCCGTAAACTGGCCGCCGCACGCGCCCGCGCCAGGGCAGGCCGCGCTCTCAACCGCCTTCAAGCCTTCATCGTCCAAAGTGCCAGCGCCATGCGCGCCGATCGCTTCGAACACTTCTTGAATCGAAATCTCTTTGCCGCCGACGACACCCGGCATGATCGTGCCGCCGTAGAGCACGAGCCCCGGGATATTCATGCGCGCCAGCGCCATTGCCGCCGCCGGAATAGTCTTGTCGCAGCCGACGATGCAGACAACGCCATCAAGCTGGTGGCCTTCCACCGCGAGCTCGATCGAATCCGCCACGATCTCACGCGAGATCAGCGACGCCTTCATGCCCGGCGTCCCCATCGAAATGCCGTCCGTCACCATGATCGTGTTGAAATCGATCGGCACGCCGCCAGCTTCGCGCACGCCAGTACGCACGTGATCAGCCAAGCCCTGCAAATGCATGTTGCACGGCGTCACCGACGACCAGGTGTTCACCACCGCGATCATCGGCTTTTTGAAATCGGCGTCGCCCATGCCGGCGGCGCGCAGATAGGAGCGCGCGGCGGCGCGATTACCGCCTTGCGTCACGACCGCGCTGCGGCGGTTGGCTGAACCTTGGGGGGGAGTGTCGGTCATCTGGGTCCGTTCGAGGCCCAGGTCCGCCGGCAACAAAAAACCCGCTTCCATCCGGAGCGGGTGTTGCTGGAGGGCCTGAGGGGGTTCTTTCAGGTCAAGGTCAGCAACACCGCGCCGGCGCGTACGATAAGTACGACGCTAAGCAGAATAAGTGAGCTGAGGAGCACCGTGGCGCGCGGGTCCGCGACGGCTGTCGCCGCCTTGGAACGCCCCTGACTGGGATCTACCGCTCGCAATTTTTTGCTCCTCAGGGGGCTGTTTACCCCAAAGCTTTGGTTCAGACAAGGCGTATGAGGCGGGTTTGAGGCATATACGTGCTTTCGTCGCATGACGTAACGTCATGTCTCCTGTGGCAATGGACGAACGCCTGGGCTTGCGCGAGTTTGGGCTCAATCAGGGGAGGCCGCGCTGTGACGCTCACGTTTGATTATTATTTCTCGTTCCGCAGCCCGTATTCGTACCTGGCGGCGCCGCAAGTCGAGGAAATCGCGAAGAAATACGATGTCGCCCCGCGCATGCGCATCGTCCTGCCGATCGCCGTGCGCATCCCGGGCTTCTTCAAGCAAGTGAACCCGCTCTGGCCGCCCTATCTGCTGCGCGACACCTTCCGCATCTCCCAGATGCACAACATCCCGTACCGCTGGCCGCGCCCGGACCCGATCGTCATGGACATGGGCACGCGCGAGGTCGCCGCCGATCAGCCCTACATTTATCGCGTCAGCCGGCTCGGCATTTACGCGCAGCGCAAGGGCGCAGGGCTCGCCTTCGCCCGCGCCGCCTCACACGCGATCTGGTCGGGCGAGATCGACAATTGGCACGAGGGCGATCACCTCGCCAACGCGCTCAGCAAAGCCGGCCTCGATCCCGCCGACGCCGAACGCGCGCTCGTCGAAGAAATGGACTCACTCGACGCCGAGATCGCGCAAAACGAAGCCGATCAGCGCAGCGCCGGCCATTGGGGCGTGCCGCTTTTCGTATTCAACGATGAACCCTTCTTCGGCCAAGACCGCCTCGATCATCTGATCTGGCGCATGCAGCAAAACGGATTGAGTGAACGCTAATGGCCCGTACCCAGGCCCCCGAATATGACGAACGCAAACGCGCCATCGTGGAGACGGCCGCCGCACTCTTCGCGCGCGACGGTTTCAATGGCGCATCCGTCGCCGATATCGCCAAGCGCGGCAAGATTTCAAAATCGCTGATCTATCATTATTACACATCGAAAGAGGACATCCTCTACGATGTGATGATCAGCCACGTGCGCGAACTCGAAGCCGCGGCGGAGGAAATCGCCAGCGATGAAACCTCGGCCCAAACCAAATTGCGCGATCTCACGCATCGTTTCATGGCGCTCTATGTCGGCGCCGCCGATCGCCACAAAGTGCTGCTCAACGATTTGGACAATGTGCCGAAGTCGAAGCGCGCCGAGATCGTCTCGGTGCAGCGCGGCCTGATCGAAACCGTGCGCCAAATGCTGGTCGAGATCGAACCGAAGCTCTCAAAGAAGCCAGGCGCCGCCTTCGCCGCCGCTATGCTCTATTTCGGCACCATCAATTGGACCCACACCTGGTTCAATCCCGAAGGCGCCGTGAATGCCGACACGATGGCGGAAATGGCTGTGGATTTGACGCTGGGTGGTTTGGCGAAGGCTGCGGGTTAGGTTGCTATCTCGAGAGCTTCCAGCTCAGTCACAAAGGATCGCACGAGTTGCTTGTCGTCATCGTTTTTCGCTTGATCGTGAAGGATCGGGACGAGGTAGTAACTGAGCAATCCCGTGCGGTCTGTCTGCCGCCCAGGCAAGTGCTCTTTGATGGCTTCAATGAAGTTCTTGACGGACATGAATGACGCGAACGCTTCGTAGGCGCGTGGATTGGCGTGTGGCAGGTTGGCCAAGTACGCGGACGCAAGCCGGCGCTGATCGCTGACTTTCCATGAAAGGTGCGGCAACAGCACAAGCGCTGTACCGCCTCGCGGATACTTCTGGAGTAAATAGTCGGCGGCTTCGCTTGAGGATAACGCGCGCAGGGTCGCCAACTCGGCTCTGTCGTTCTCGTTCATCGCGGTCCCCGGCCGATCGAGCGGCTAGGTATCGTACGTCAACACAACGCCGTCCGTAAGTGGCGTCGCTTGGCACGTCAGCACGTAGCCGTCGGCAATCTCTTGCTCCGACAGCCCGTAATTCACCTTCATGCTCACTTCGCCGGCAATCACTTTGGCGCGGCAGGTCGCGCAGACGCCGCCTTTGCAAGCGAATGGCGCAGGCAGGCCCGCGGCGCGCACATTGTCCAAAATCGAATGCTGTGCGGGATCGAAGCTCACATTCATGCGCCGCCCATTCAGCGTCACGCTCATCTTCAGGCCCGCCGCCTTCTGCTCCAGCGCCCGCGCCGCCGCCGCCTGCGCTTCCGAGAGCGGCCCGGTGGTGAAGCGCTCGATCAGAATGCGCGATTTCTCGACACCGCGCGCGAGTAGGGCCTCTTCGGCGGCATCCATCATCGGCCCAGGGCCGCAGATGAAGAACGCATCCACGTTCGCGGGCTTCACTAAGCTCGTCAGCAGCTCATCCACCTTGGCGCGGTCGAGCCGGCCATTGAACAAGTCGATCTCTTCTTCCTCGTCTTCGAGGAAATGAAACACCGAGAGCCGGTCGAGATAGCGATCCTTCAGATCGGCGATCTCGTCCAGGAACATCACGCCGATCGAATTGCGATTGCCGTAGAAGAGGGTGAAGCGCGAATGCGGCTCCATCGCCAACGCCGTCTTCATCAGCGACAGCACCGGCGTAATGCCCGAGCCGCCTGCGAATCCCAAATATTCGCACCGCGCGCCGGCGTCGAAATTCCAGCAGAACGAGCCATGCGGCGCCATCACGTCGAGTTCGTCGCCAGCCTTCAGTTCGTCATTCACCCAAGACGAAAACGCGCCGCCCGCGATCTTCTTCACGCCGATCTTCAGCAGGCCTTCGCTCGGCGCCACGCACACCGAATAATTCCGCCGCACCTCTTCGCCGCCAATCTCGCGCCGAAACGTCAAATGCTGTCCCGCGCGAAACGCAAACGTCTCCCGCAGCGCCTCCGGCAACTCAAACCGCACCGAAACCGCGTCCGGCGTCTCGCGCTTCACCTCAGCAACGCGCAGGCGGTGAAACTCGTGGCTCATGTTCTTACTCCTCCCCCGTTTACGGGGGAGGTGGCGAGCGTAGCGAGCTGGAGGGGGAAAGTCCGGCAGCCGCGCGCACTGGCCCCCTCAGTCAGCTTCGCTGACAGCTCCCCCCCGCCAAAATCGCTACGCGATTTTGGACAATCCCAAATTGCCGACCGCAAAGCGGTCGGTGGCGGGGGAGCTTTTGGATCAATCATCAGTGACATTTGAACCGATCGAACGGCTCCGCGCACGCCTTGCAGCGCCAAAGCGCCTTGCATGGCGTTGAGCCAAACCGTGAAACCTCTTCCGTCTGCATCGAACCGCAGTGCGGACACTCCGCCGCTTCCGCGTTCTTCAAAGCAGATGCGCCCGCGCCTTTCGGCGGCGGTGCAATCCCGTATGCGCGCAACTTCTCGCGCCCCGCGTCACTGATCCAATCGGTGGACCAAGGCGGCGACAACGTCGTTTCAATCGTCACATCGCCAAAGCCGTGCGCATCCAGCGCCGCACGGATCATCTGCTCAATCGCTAATGTCGCCGGACAACCGGTGTAGGTCGGCGTGATCAGCACGCGTTCCGCGCTGACATCGCGCACGATGCCGAGATCAACAACGGACACAGCCGGAATTTCCGGATCGGGCACACTCTCCAGAATACGTTTGATCTCTTGCGTCATCCCGGACGCGCGGAGCGCGATCCGGGACCCAGGGGCCACGTCCGCATCGTTTGCCCCTGGGTCCCCGGTTCTCACTTCGTGAGCCCCGGGATGACGAAGTGATGTGCGTTCCTCAATCACCAGCTCGCCCCAGGATAAGCGCGCTGCAAAAACTGCATCTCGCTCAGCACATGCCCCAGATGTTCCGAGTGCCGGCCGACGCGCCCGCCCACAATTGGCCGCCGCGCCGCCGGCCGCGCCAAAGTCGCTTCCGCCAACACCGCATCAACCCGCGCATCCCAGGCCGCACGCAGCGCCGCTTTATCCACGCCAGCGCCCGCCGCGATCGCGGCCACATCCACATCATCCATCACGAACAATTCGTCCGCGAAGCGCCACATCCAATCGAGCCCGGCGACCATCCGCGCCTTGCTCTCGTCGGTGCCATCACCGAGGCGCACCACCCAATCGCTTGCGAGCGTCGCGTGATAATTCACTTCCTTCAGCGCCTTGGCCGCGATCGCTGCGAAGCGCTCGTCCTTCACCTGCGCCATTTGTTCGAACAGCAGCGCCTGATAATGCGAAAACAGAAATTGTCGCGCGATCGTCTGGGCGAAATCGCCGTTCGGCTGCTCGACCAGCAAGCAATTGGCAAAATCCATCACGTCGCGATGAAAGGCGAGCTTATCCGCATCGCGCCCCGCGCCTTCGATCGCGCCGGCGAGGCCCAGAAAATGCGTCGCTTGCCCAATCAGATCGAGCGCCACGTTCGAGAGCGAAAGATCGACCTCAAGCGCCGGCGCATGCCCGCACCATTCACCGAGGCGCTGGCCAAGGATCAGTGAATCATCGCCAAACCGCGCCGCATACGCGGCGAGAGGGGGGAGCGCGTTCTCCATCAGATGTGCGTGATCCCATCAGGAATTTTATAGAACGTCGGATGGCGATAGACTTTGTCTTCCGCCGGCGCGAACAACGCCGCCGCATCGCCTGGATCGGACGCGACGATCTGCGCCGATGGCAACACCCACAAACTCACGCCCTCCATGCGCCGCGTATAGGTATCGCGCGCGTGCTCAAGCGCCATCTTGCCGTCCGCCGCGTGCACGCTGCCGACATGGCGATGGCTCAAGCCGCCCTTGCCGCGCACGAACACTTCCCACAGCGGCCATTCCTTGCTCGGATCGCTCATCGTATCACTCCGCCGCGACGCGTGCGTTCGCGCGCTTTTCCGCATGCACCCGCGCCGCCTCGCGCACCCACGCGCCATCTTCCCAAGCTTTTACGCGCGCCTGCATGCGCTCCTTCGCGACCGCGCCTTCGCCGCGAACGACCGCGTAGAATTCCTCCCAATCGACTTCACCGAAATCATAAGCGCCGCGTGCGTCGTTCCACTTCAGATCTGGATCAGGCACCGTTAGGCCAATGGCTTCGGCTTGCGGCACGGTGATATCCACGAACTTCTGGCGCAGCTCGTCGTTCGTATCGCGCTTGATGCGCCAACGCATGCTTTGTTCGGTGTTCGGACTCTTATCGTCCGGCGGGCCGAACATCATGAGCGACGGCCACCACCAGCGGTTCAACGCATCTTGCGCCATGCGCTTCTGCTCCGGGGTGCCCGCCGCCAGATGCATCATGATCTCGTAACCCTGACGCTGGTGGAAGCTCTCTTCCTTGCAGATGCGCACCATCGCCCGCGCATACGGGCCGTACGACGTCCGCTGCAACGGCACCTGATTCATGATCGCCGCGCCATCGACCAGCCAGCCGATCGCGCCGATGTCGGCCCAGGTCAGCGTCGGATAATTGAAGATCGTGGAATACTTTGCTTTGCCGCTGAGCAGCGCTTCCGTCATCTCATCGCGCGAGACACCCAACGTCTCCGCCGCGCAATAGAGATAGAGCCCGTGGCCCGCTTCATCCTGCACCTTCGCCAGCAGGATCGCCTTACGGCGCAAATTCGGCGCGCGTGTGATCCAATTGCCTTCCGGCAACATGCCGACGATCTCAGAGTGCGCGTGCTGCGAAATCTGACGGATCAGCGTTCGGCGATACGCCTCCGGCATCCAATCCTTCGGCTCGATGAATTCATCAGCCGCCACGCGCGCCTCGAACGCCGCGAGCTTGGCGGGATCTTCCGTAGCAGCCGCTTCGGGTTTGCTCTTCTTGCCGCTCAGATCGGTCGTGTACATGCGCGCCTCTCCAATGCGCGAACCCTACCAATCATCGACCGAGCGGTCAATAAATGTTGACGCTCAAACACTTCTGTCCTACGCCGAGCAAAAATCAGGGAGAGACGCGCGATGGCTTACGAGACCATTCTTCTCGACATTTTCGACAACATCGCGCGGCTCACGCTCAATCGCCCCGATCGGCTCAATTCCTTCACCGTGCAAATGCACGACGAAGTGCGCCACGCCTTCAACGAGATCGTGAAAGCCAATGCGCGCGTCGTCGTGTTGACGGGGGCGGGCCGCGGTTTCTGCGCGGGACAGGATTTGTCCGATCGAGCCGTGGCGCCGACAGAAGACGGTGTCGACCTCGGTGAGTCGCTGGAGGTGCGCTACAATCCGCTGGTCAAACGCATCGCGACTTTGGAAATGCCCGTGATCTGCGCCGTGAACGGCGTCGCCGCTGGCGCCGGCGCCAATATCGCGCTCGCGTGCGACATCGTCATCGCCGCGCGCAGCGCCAAATTCATCCAGAGCTTCGCCAATATCGGCCTGATCCCGGACTCCGGCGGCACTTGGACGTTGCCGCGCACTGTAGGCCTTACACGCGCCCTTGGCATGGCGCTCACTGGCGAGCCCGTTAATGCCGAACGCGCCGAAAGCTTCGGCATGATCTGGAAATGCGTCGACGATGATAAGCTCATCGCCGCAACCGATGCGCTCGCCGCGAAATTCGCATCCGCGCCGACCAAAGGTCTCGCCGCCACCAAGAAACTCATCCGCGAAAGCGCGCTGCACGCCTTCGAACAACAATTGCTGCTCGAGCGCGACACCCAGCGCCGCCTGGGCCACACGCACGATTACCGCGAAGGCGTCGCCGCCTTCCTCGAAAAGCGCACGCCGAACTTTACGGGACACTGAAATGAAGCCGATCACGCTGCAAAACTACGCCGAAGGCCGTTGGGTCGCCGGCTCGGGCGGTCTTGCCGAACTCCGCTCCGCCATCGACGGCGAAGTGGTCGCGCTCACCTCCTCGCAAGGGCTCGATTTCGGCGCCGTGGCGCGGCATGCGCGGGAGCAGGGCGGGCCGGCGCTGCGTGCGCTCACCTTCCACCAACGCGCCGGCCTGCTGAAAGCGCTCGCCGACGCGCTCACCGCCAAAAAAGAAGACCTCTACGCGCTCAGCACCAACACTGGCGCCACCAAGGCCGATAGCTGGATCGACATCGATGGCGGCATCGGCACGTTCGCGTTCTATCAAGGCAAAGGCCGCCGCGACCTGCCGAACGACCGCATCCTGATCGACGGCGCCGTCGAAGCACTCTCGCGCAACGGCACGTTCCAAGGTTTGCACGTTTACACGTCGCTGCAAGGCGTTGCGGTCCATATCAATGCGTTCAACTTCCCAATCTGGGGCATGCTCGAAAAGCTCGCGCCGACCTTCCTCGCCGGCATGCCGGCGATCGTGAAGCCGGCGAGCGCCACCGCTTATCTCACCGAAGCTGCCGTCCGCATCATGCTCGACGCGAATGTACTGCCCAAAGGCGCGCTGCAATTGGTCGTCGGCTCTGCCGGCGATTTGCTCGATCATCTCAGCGTAGGCGACATCGTCTCCTTCACGGGCTCCGCGCACACAGCCGCGAAGCTCAAAGCGCACCCCGCTATCGCCAACGAAGGCGTGCGCTTCATGGCCGAACAGGATTCGCTCAACGCCTCCATCCTCGGCCCCGACGCGACGCCCGAAAGCCCCGAATTCGATCTCTTCATCAAAGAGGTCGCCAAGGAAATGACGACGAAGGCGGGTCAAAAATGCACCGCCATCCGCCGCGCCATGGTTCCCGCTGCATTGATCGACGCCGCGCAAGCCGCGCTGATCGAACGCCTCAGCAAAATCGCGCCGGCCGACCCGCGCGAAGAAACGACGAAACTCGGCGCACTCGTCAGCGTCGCCCAACGCGATGATGTCCGCGCCAAGATCAAGGAATTGAGCGCGGACGCGTCCATCGTGTTCGGCGATCCCAACGCCGCGCCCGTCAACGCGAAGGGCGCTTTCATGTCCCCCGTGCTGCTCCGCTGCGAAAATCCGTGGAACGCGCGCGCGGTGCACGATGTCGAAGCCTTCGGCCCTGTCGCCACACTGATGCCGTACAAGGACGCCGCCGACGCCATCGCGATCGCCAATCGCGGCAAAGGCTCGCTGGTCGCTAGCGTGTTCACCTACGACACGGGCTTCGCGCGCGAGATCGTGCTCGGCAGCGGCGCCTTCCATGGCCGTCTCGCCTTCATCGACCGGGACAGCGCCAAGGAAAGCACCGGCCACGGCTCACCGATGCCGCATCTCATCCATGGCGGCCCCGGTCGCGCCGGCGGCGGCGAAGAGATGGGCGGCATTCGCGGCGTCACGCATTACATGCAGCGCACCGCGCTTCAGGGCCATCCGCGCACACTCTCGGCCATCGTCAGCCGCTACATCGCCGGCATGCCGACGGAGGAGGCGCAACAGCATCCGTTCCGCCGCAAATTCCACGATCTGCCGCTCGGCTACCAACTCAAAACCAAAGCCCGCGACATCACGCTCGACGACATCGAGCATTTCGCGCACTTCACCGGCGACACCTTCTACGCCCACATGGATGAAGCCGCCGCCGCCGCGAACCCGCTGTTCGGCGGCCGCGTCGCGCATGGCTATCTCATCCTCTCGTTCGCCGCGGGCCTCTTCGTCGATCCCGACCCAGGCCCCGTGCTCGCCAATTACGGCCTCGACAATCTCCGCTTCGTCAAACCGGTGAAGCCCGGCGACGCGATCCAAGTCGCGCTCACAGTGAAAGACAAAACCCTGCGCAAGCCCGATCAAGGCGAAGTGCGCTGGGACGTCGTTGTCACCAATCGCGCCGGCGAAGTCGTCGCCGCCTACGATCTGCTGACGATGAACGCGGCCTAATCATCTTATCCTCCCCACTACGCGGGGAGGTGCTGAGCGCGGCGAAGCGGAGGGGCGCGGAGCGGCGCGTGACTTTCAGGCGCAACGCGCCCCTCAGTCTCGCGCTGCGCGCTCGGCAGCTCCCCACGCAGTGGGGAGCATAATTCAAGCCACCGCCTTCAACGCCTCTACAAACCTCGGAATATCCGCTTCGCGCAGCCCGGCCACGTTGATCCGCGCCGTATCTGTCATGTAGATCGCGTGCTGCTCACGCAGCACCATGACTTGCGCCTCGTTAAGAGGCAGCGTCGAGAACATACCCTTCTGCGCCGCGATCAGATGCATTGGCAGCGAGTTCACCCGCGCCGCCGCCAGCGCCGCGCGCGTCCGCTTGATATGCGCGCGAATGCCATCCAGTTCATCGCGCCAGCTCTCCCGCAGCGTCGCATCGCCCAGCACTTCGCGCACGATCGCCGCGCCATGATCCGGCGGCATCGAATAATTCGCGCGCGCGATCGCCGCAAGATTGCTCATCACCGCCGGGCGCGCCTTCTCGGCGGTTTTCACGAACAACGCGCCGACGCGTTCGCGATAAATCCCGAACGTCTTGGCCTCAGACACCGCGATCACCGCCTCCGGCACGCGCGCCAGGAACGCGCGCAAGCCGGCGACGTCCTCATCAATCCCATCGCCGAAGCCTTGATAGGCGAGATCGAGGAAGGGTGTGATGCCGCGTGCATTCAGCGCGTCCGCCAGCATCGCCCATTGCTCGGCTGAGAAATCCGCGCCCAGCGGGTTGTGGCACACGGCCTGCAAAATCACCGCATCGCCGCGCTCCAGCTGCGCGAACGCGCCCAGCAACGCCTCCATATCGATTCGTTGTTCGGCGATGTTAAAGAACGGCGCATCAATCGGCGCCATGCCTGCCGCGCGTACGATCGACGGATGGTTCGGCCAGCACGGCGCCGGCAACAGCACGCGCTTGGCGCCGCTCTCGCGCAGCAGGTCGCACCCTAAACGCAGCGCACCGGTGCCGCCCACAGCCTGGATCGACGCCATCTCTGCGCCAGCGTCGCCAAACACAAGCTCAGCGACAAGACGCAAGAATTCCGCGTCGCCTTGTTGGCCTACATAAGTCTTCGTCGTCTGGTTCGCGAGCAGCCGCGCTTCCGCGTCCTTCACGGCGCGCATCACCGGCGTGTTGCCCGTCGCGTCCTTATAGACGCCAACGCCCAGGTCGATCTTGTCGCTACGCACATCCTCGCGAAACATCTTGATGATCTTCAGCAGGGGATCGGGCGCCTTGGCGCTCAGCGTCTCAATCATTTCAATCTTCCAGCGGCCAAGTTTCGAGGATGTCGACGAAGCGCGTCAGCCAGGCATTGGTTTGATGTCCGTCGAGCACGCGGTGATCGATGGTGAGCGACACATACGCCATCGGCTTGATCAGCATCGCGTCGGCGCCATCCACCGGGCGCACGACAACGCGTTTCTCCAGCTTGCCAACGCCCAAGATCGCCGATTGCGGCTGGTTGATGATGATCGGCGTCGCCACCAGCGAGCCGGAGACGCCATGATTGGAGATCGTGAACGTGCCGCCTTGCACGTCCGCCGGTTTCAATGCGTTCTTGCGCGCACGCTCGGTCAGGTCGGTCAACGCTGCAGCGGTCTCTTTCAGCGTGAGCGCTTGTGCGCGTCGCACCACCGGCACGATCAGGCCCTTGTCGCCCAGCGCGACGCCCATACCGATATTGGCGTCCTCGAACACTTCGAGAAAATCGTCATGCCAACGCGCGTTCACAGCCGGCGCGACTTTCATCGCTTCCGCCGCCGCGCGCACGATGTAAGCCGAGAATGTCAGCTGCGCGCCGCTCTTGGAATACGCGTCCTTATACTTGGCGCGATGCGCCATGATCGCGGAAAAATCCGCCTCGAACACCGCCGTCACATGCGGCGCCGTCGCGACCGAGCGGGACATGTGCTCCGCAATAGCGCGACGCATCGCGTCGTGGGGAATGCGCCCGCTGACGATTGCCGTGGGCGCCGGTTTCGCGCTGGCTTTCTCTGAGCCGCGCGCGATGTGGTGTTCGACATCCAGATGCGTCACGCGGCCGTTGCGCCCCGTGCCCGCAATCGCCTCGACATCCAGCCGATGCTCAGCCACCAAGCGCTTCACCAGCGGCGACAAGCGCATCTCGCGCCGATCTTCGGACAGGCGGCTTCCTGCCGGCATCTTCGTTTCAGCTGACTGAGTGTTGGCCGGCGTAGCATGGCCGGCTGGAGGCCGGCGGTCCGTCGTCTCAACGCCGAGCGTCAAAACACCTAGCACCGCTCCGGGCGCAGCTTCGTCGCCTTCGCCCAGAGCGATCGCCGCCAACACGCCATCCGCAGGCGCCGGCACCTCCACCGCGACCTTATCCGTCTCCAGCTCCACAATCGGTTCATCACGCTTCACCGCGTCGCCGATCTGCTTCAGCCACGCGCGCACGACCGATTTGGAGCCCTCTTGCTCCAGCGGCATGACGATGTTCATCGCGTCCGCCATCAGAAGCCCACCAGCTCTTTAATCTTCGCCGCGATCTTCTCGACCGACGGCAGCGCCCATTCCATCAGCTCGGGATGGTGCGGGGAGGGAATGTCCGGCATCGTCAAACGCGCGACCGGCGCGTCGAGATCGAGGAAGGCTTGATCCGCGACCACGGCGGCGATCTCGGCGCCGAAGCCGGCCGTGCCGATATCCTCATGCACGATCAAGCAGCGATGCGTGCGCCTCACCGACGCGAGCACAGCTTCGCTATCCCACGGCGTCAAGGTGCGTAGATCGAGAATGTCGGCGCTGATTCCGGCTTTATCCACCGCGGCTTCGCAACGCTCCACCATCGCGCCCCAGGCGACGAGTGTGATCGCATCACCTTCGCGCACGCGCTTCGCCACGCCAAACGGCAACGCGAAATCATCGCCCGGATAGGGTCGCCGCGCGCTTGCCGCATCGAGCATGTTGCGATGCTCCAGGAACATCACCGGATCGTTGCCGCGCAGCGCCGTGCGCAGCAGACCAACCGCATCCTCCGCATTGGAGGGGCAGGCCACACGCCATCCCGGCGAATGCACGAACTGCACTTCGTTCGTCTGCGAGTGCCAAGGATCACCGCATTTGAAGAAGCCGACCGGCATGCGCACCACCATCGGTGCGGCAAAACGATTGGCCGTGCGCCAGCGCATCGTGCCGCAATCATTGATCTGTTCGCACGCGGAGTCCGCGTATTTGCGGAATTGGATTTCAGGCACCGGCATCAGCCCAGCGATCGCCATGCCAACAGCGCGACCGATAATGCCTTCTTCCGAGAGCGAGGTGTCGAACACGCGCTCGACGCCATACTTGTCCTGCAACCCCAGCGTCACGCCATGCACGCCGCCCTTGGGGCCGACATCTTCGCCGAACACCAGCACACGCGGATTGACCGCAAGCTCGTGATCCAATGTCCGCCGGATCGCCGTGATCATATTGATGCGCGCGCCTTCGGGCTTCGGCGTGTCGCTCGAGCGTGGCGCTTCGTAGCCGCTGCTCCAGAGCCCGCCTTCGTCCTGCAACGCGCCATCTTCGCTGAACACGAAACGCGTCACCTGTGAGGCTTCGCTCACCGGCCGCTGATCTGCGATCTGCGCCGCGCGCGCAACGCGTTCCTGCGCTTGCGCCTCAAGCGCCAGCCAATCCGGCTCGCTCACTAGCGACGGCACGACATGCGCTTTCAATTTCGGCAGCGGGTCTCGCGCCCATTCGGCGGCGACGATGTCCTCGCTCTTATACGCCTGCGTATCCTGAAACGAGTGTCCCTGCAGGCGCGGGACCGTGAGGTGCAACAGCGCCGGACCGGCGCCGCCACGCACGTGCCCGACGGCGTCTGCGATCAGCGCGGCGGCCTCTTCGGGGTCGGTCCCGTCGCCGTCATAGATCTTGAGCCCGTTGAAGCTGGCAAGATTTTGCGCGATGTTGCAGCCCGGCGTTTGCAGCCAGCTCGGCGTCGAAATGCCGTAGCCATTGTCTTCGACGTAAAAGAGCATCGGCAGCTTCAGCGTCGTCGCCATCGTCAGCGCGGCCCAGAAGCCATTCGTCGCCACGGAAGCGTCGCCGCCCAGCACCACGCCAATTGCGCCGTCATATGAACGATCGCCGAGCACGCTCTTGTGATATTCAATCGCCTGCGCGTAACCGGCCGTGGGTGTGTATTGCGCGCCGACGCCGCCGCACATCGGCAGCGCCGAGGCGCCGTGCGCGTTCGGATAATTGAACACGACGCCGATATCGCGCCCGTCGCTGTAGCCGCCCGCGCGGCCCATCGCCGAGCCAAGTGCGTCTTCAAGCGCCACGCCCAGCGACAGCAAGATCGGTCTGGAGCGGTAATAGCCGCAGATCGCGTCTTTCGGGTGCGTGAGGTGCAGGCCCAACAGGACTTGCGCCATGTCGTGGCCGCGGGCGCTGAACTGGTAGAAGATTTTCTTACCCGGAACGAGCGTCGTTTCCTCGATCGCGTCCATCGCGCGTGAAGTCAGGACGAGCTCAGCAACCCGCTTCCAATCCGTGGCGGGCGCCGAACGGGGCGAAAGTTTCAGCTTGGCGCTCATGGAATGCGAGAATACTGGCATTTCCGTGCAATTTCTGCGATATTCGACCCGGCAAATCGCCAATTGGCGCATGAGCGATGCCGAAAAGGCCGATGAATTGCATGAAACGTGAAAAAATAGAGCTTGATGACGCGGACCGCCGCCTATTGCGCGCCCTGCAGCGCGACGCCTCCCTCTCGCAAGCCGAACTGGCGGAGGAGGCCGGGGTGTCGCCCAGCCTCGTCTCGCGGCGGCTCACGCGGCTCCGTGACGCCGGTGTGCTCCGCGCCGTCGTCGGCCTGATCAATCCCGAAAGCGCCGGCCTCACCTGCTCGGCCATCATCCGCATTCGCTTGCGCGATCACTCAGCCGCCAACGTGAAGGCGTTTCACGACCTGATCAAACGCATGGATGAAGTCACGCTCTGCGTGATGCTGACAGGCGAGGCCGATTATCTGGTGAAAATCATCGCCCGCGACTTGCCGCACTTCCAGGAAATCATTCAATCCAAGCTGCTGCGCTGCGCCGCGATCGCGCACCTCGAAAGCAGCATCGTGTTGGAGCATCTTAAAGACACGACCGCGCTGCCGATCGATTAATGATCGCCGCCATGCATGGCGCCGGTGCGCACCTGCAGATTCACATCGATCACACCGGCGTTCGCAAACGTCAGTTGGACCGGGATTTCTTCGCCGACCGTGAAGGGCTGCGTCACGCCGAAGAACATCAGATGCTGGCCACCTGGTTGCAGCAAGGCCTCGCCACCCGCCGGGATGGTGAGCGCCGTCAAAGGCCGCATCCGCATGACATTGTTCTCATCCATGCTCATTTCATGGATTTCTGCGCGGGCCGCGCGCGGGCTCGACACCGCGATCAATTGATCATCGGTCTCGGTCCTGTTGCGAATGGTGAGATAGCCTGCTGACACGTCGACGCCGCCCGGCGTCTGTCCGGCCCAAGGCTCAACGATCTCGATCGCAATCGTCGGCGCTTGGGTTTCGGTCGGCGGGACCGTGGGCTCAGTCGTGGATTGTTGACCGCAGGCGGCGACGAGGGCGAGGGCGCAAACGGCGAGAAGCTTTTTCATGGGCCGCGAGATTGCGCTGAAGCGCGCAAAAGTCCAGCGGCCCGCATTGCCGCACCCCAAGCTTGCCCTCGGGCCGCGCCCCATGCGCGGACTGCGCACGGGGCCGCAAGAGGCGGTCTTTACGGGGTTTCCGGATTGCCGTCGTTGGCTTCTTGCGCGGTCTCCTCAACAGCTTGGCCGGCGGCTTGTACATCTTCGCCGACGCCTTCGACGGTGTTGCAAGCAGCCAGCGAGCCGGCGGCGAACAGAGCGGCGAGCGCGATCAGCGGGGTCTTGACGTTCGACATGTGTGTCTCCTTTGCGCCGCGCCGCCCCAAGCGGCGCGCGCAAAGGAAACGCGCCGTGCTAGTTCAAGTTTCCGGTGCTCTCGAAAAACAGCGCTTGGCTCACTGCCGCACGCACCATGTCAGGCGAATACGGCTTGGTGATAAGGAAGGTCGGCTCGGGCCGCTCGCCCGTTAGCAGACGATCGGGGAAGGCGGTGATGAAAATCACCGGCACGCTGAACGACGAGAGAATGTCCTTCACCGCATCGATGCCCGACGAACCGTCCGCCAGTTGAATGTCCGCCAACACCAAGTCAGGGCGCTCGCGCTCCGCCGTGCGCACAGCGCCGGACGCGGTCGACTCAACGCCGCACACGTGGTGCCCGGCCGAGGTCATGAGATCGCTCAGATCCATCGCGATCACGGCCTCGTCTTCAATGATTAGGATGCGCGCTTTGGTCTGGCGTTCGAGCGCGTCGAGCGCATCGTCGAGAAGGGCGCCCACCTCATCGGGCGAGCGGCCAAGGATGTCGCTGGTCTCTTGCGGCGTAAAATTTTCCAAAGTGGTGAGCAGCAGCGCCTGGCGGCTGAGCGGCGCCAGCGCTTTCAGACGTTCTTGCGCCTTGCGCGCGCCGAGGCTCAATTCCTCGGAGCCGCCGTTCAACTCGACGTTCGCGCTCTCCCAGATGCGGTGAAACACTTTGTAGAGACCGGCGCGCGGCTCAAGCTCGCGCGGGAATTCTTCAGGCCGCGCGACAATGGCCTCCAGCGCCGCCGCCACGAACGCGTCTCCGCTCTCCTGCGCGCCTGTCAGCGCCCGCGCGTAACGGCGCAGCAGCGGCAGGTGAGGCGCGATTTCCCGGGCTAGCGACATATATGACCCCTTGTTTTGATTGGAGAAATTGCGCTCTGCAGGCTCTGTATGCATGGATTTCTCCCATCCCGTCGAGACGGGGAAAACGTGGGTCGTGAAAAAAAGTTCCAGCCGGCCGGAACTGATTTTTACATCTGGCGTTATCTGCCGACAGTCGGGCCGAATGGCTTGGCAATTGGTTCTGCGGGGGCTTGATCGCAAGATGGCGCGGAAAGAAGACGATATGGACGCCCAGGTGAACAACGGACCCAAAGCGCCCGGTACGCCAGAGCAGGGTAAATCACCCTCCAAATCCTCGGCGGCCACCAAAGCGCTCATCACGCGTAATTTGAAGCTGGCTTACGGCGAAGTCGCCGCGGAGCCGATGCCGCAGCGCTTTCTCGATCTCCTGAACGCCATCGACGGCGAGGAGAAGAAATCGTGAGCGCGGCGCCGCAAGCCTTCAAGGCGGAGCTCATCGAGCTGCTGCCCAGCTTGCGCGCGTTTGCGCGTTCGCTGACGCACAATCCCGCCCAAGCCGACGATCTCGTGCAAGACACGCTGGTCAAGGCGCTCGCAAACGTCGAACGCTTCGAGCCGGGCACCAATCTGCGCGCTTGGCTCTTCACCATTTTGCGCAACCATTATTACTCCCAACTGCGCAAGCTGAAGCGTGAAGTCGAAGACGCAGACGGCAAGTTCGCCGGTCGCATCGCGGTGCGCCCCGAGCAAGACGGCTCGGTCGACCTCGAAGACTTCAAGGTCGCGTTCGCGCAATTGGCGCCCGACCATCGCGAAGTGCTCACTCTCGTCGGCGCCTCGGGCTGCTCCTACGAAGAAGCCGCGCAAATCTGCGGCTGCGCCGTAGGCACGATCAAGAGCCGCGTCAACCGCGCCCGCAAGAAGCTGGCGGATTTGCTCGGGCTGGACGA
The DNA here is from genome assembly GCF_036392335.1 of Vitreimonas sp. Lineage (NCBI taxonomy): Bacteria > Pseudomonadati > Pseudomonadota > Alphaproteobacteria > Hyphomonadales > Hyphomonadaceae > Vitreimonas > Vitreimonas sp. The sequence continues at coordinate 54,098 of NZ_DASVYD010000041.1, read as the reverse complement.
CGATGGCCAACCGATCCCTAGCGAAGGACGGATGATCCAGGATACAGCGCGCGTGTGAAGCCGCCCGACGAACGACCATTCAGGTTCTGGCCCCGCGCATTGTCCCTCAAGTCGATGCGCGGGCGCATGGCGTTGCTCCTGGGGCTCGCCATGCTCCCGGCTGGCGCAATCGCCATGCAGGTTGGTCTCAACGCAGTCAACGCACGTGAAGCGGCCTATGAGGAAGCTCTCGGCCGTCGCGCGCTGCAATCGATTTCCGTCGAGCGCGGCGCTATAGATGAAGTGCGCGAATTGCTGCGCGTGCTCGCAACCACACCGTCTCTGCAGGCGATCCAGACCGGCGATTGTCAGCGCTGGCTGGGCGATGTCGCCGCGCGCTATCCTTACGTTGCGTCCCTCGTCGTCTCGGACGACGATCGCCGCGTACTTTGCAGCGTTCCCGCCGCGCAGGTCGGTTATCAATCCCCCGAGACGCCATTGCGCCAACGTGCGCAGGTGCGCGATGCTTTCACCATAGGCTACATCGAGAGCGGCCCGCTCAGCGGCGGCGGCCCCATTCTCGCGGCGTTTGAACCCGTTCGCGATGGCGCCAATCGCATTGGCTTCATCGGCGCTTCCATTCGCGTCGAACAATTGCGCGGCTTGTTGGATCGTAGTCGCTCACTTGAGAGTGCGCGCTCGGCGATCGTGGACAGCGACGGCCGCATCATTGCACAATCATCGCCCCGTGAGACCGAACGCGTTGGCTTTCCGACAATAGAGCAGATACGCGATTTGCTCGGGCCGGATCCCGTGTTTGTGGAGGTCGAGAACGGGTCGGCCGTGATCGTGCCGCTCCACGCGCCTGATCTTTATGCCGTAATGGCCTGGGCGCCGGAGCGTCCAACATGGCAACGTTGGCTCGCGCTCGCGCTTTCGCTGGTCGCTCCCTTGATCATCTGGGTTCTGGCTGTCGCCGCCGGCTGGTTCGCGATCGAGGTGTTTGTCGCGCGACCGCTCTCCAGCCTTGAGACCGCCGCCCGCGGATTCGCCCGCGGCGAGGATGTCATCGATCCGCCCGCGCTGCGCAACGCACCCGACGAAATCCGTTCGCTCCGGCGCACGCTCGCCGCCATGGCCAAGACATTGCGCGGCCGCGAGACGCGCCTCGTCGAGGCGTTGGCCGAAGAGCGCGCGCTGCTGCGCGAAGTACACCACCGCGTCAAGAACAACCTGCAAATGGTCGCGAGCCTGCTGAACATCCAAGCCCGCAGCGCGCGCGACGACAGCGAGGCCTGGGGCCTGGCGCGCGCGCATGATCGCGTGCAATTGCTCGCGCTCGTGCATCAGAAAATCTACTCTTCGGGCGAAGTCCGCGAACTGCGTGTCGATGAGCTGGCCGCCGAGATTGCTCGCCATTTGCTGCAATCGCGCGGCGCCGCGGCCAAGGACATCAATTTGGTCATGCAGGTGGATGAAGCGCGCGCCGATGTCGATCGGGCCGTGCCGCTGACCTTCCTGATCGGCGAGGGTGTCTCGATGGCGCTTGACGCCCTGGCGGGCGCCGGGCCGGTCGAATTGCGCCTGTTCGTGCATCAGGACGCAGATGGCGTCACCCGATTCGCCATCGATTCCGACATCGACACCGAGCGCGCCGGCGCGCCCGGCCCTGGCGCGCGCCTGATAGACGCCTTTGCCCGGCAGCTCGGAGCCGCGATTGGCCGCGATCCCGAGCGGCCATTCATGCATTGGGTCTGTGTGCCGCCGATGCCGTCCCCATGACGGCAAAACTCGGGACCGCCGGAGCGACCCCGAGTCTCAAACCTCCGAGCTGGCGACGCCGACTTAGTGGCGCCGGCCCGACAGCATAAGTCCGAGAAGCAAACCAGCGCCGACGGCGATGCCGACTGCGGCGCCTGGATGCTCGCGCACCTTATCGCCGACATAGGCTGCGCTCTCGCTGGCGCGCGATTTCATCACGCCGCTCAACTTGCTGAGGCGGACGCCAGTGTGCTTGACCTCGTCGCGCGCGGCTTTGCTCGCGGCGTCCGCAAGGCGGCTCACGTCCTTCCGGAGTTCCGAGAAATCCTCCATCACGTCGCTTGCGCGGGCGCGGATGGCGTCGCGCGCCGCGCCATTGCGCTTGCTGCGCCCGACGGTTTCGAACGCTTGTGCCATGTTCGTCTCCTTGGTGTTGCATGAGCGCGGCGCATCCCGCCGCTTCAGTGACTAAACACATGCTGCACTGCAGGGTTCCTTCCGTGCATGCCTGGAACACACGGCAAATTGCGCACGTTTCTTTCGAACCACACCCATCGATGGAGACGAACGCATGCTTGGTTGGGCGCTGATCTTTTTTGTTCTCGCTTTGGTGGCCGGTTACCTCGGTTTCGCCGGCCTTGCCGGCATGGCCGCGAGCATCGCGCAGATCCTGTTCTGGATATTCCTGGCCGTGCTCGTGATCGGCTTCGTCATCCGCGCGCTGCGCGGCCAATCGGTGACGTGACATGAACCTCGTTGAATTCGTCGTCGGCGCGCGGCCGCGTTGGCGCATCGACGAGCCGCCGCGGAACGTGAAATGGCGCCAAGCGCGTCCGAAGCCCACACCGCCAGTAAGGGCTTGGCGCGCTGAAGGTGAAACGCGCGTCGAAACTGAAGGCGGCGTGCTTGTGGCGAATGGTGGCGCGGACTACATCGTCCAGTACGAAGATGGCGCCCGCGCAGTCGTGCGCGACGACATTTTCCAGCGCACCTACACACCCATAGGCGGCGGCGTGTTCGAGAAACGCACGGACATCGTGCTCAATTATTTTGTTCTCGATCGCGACGCTGTCGTTGAAACGCTCGAAGGCGAACAACACGCCAAACGCGGCGATTGGGTGATGGAGGGCGTCGCCGGCGAATTATGGCCGGTGCCGCGCGCCAAAGCGCGGGAGAAGTACGAACGCATTTGAAGGAGTCCATGGCCGATGTTTAACCTCCCCCCGTTGCCGTATGAACCGACCGCGCTCGAACCGCACATGTCGAAAGAGACTCTCGCGTTTCACCACGGCAAACACCACGCCGCTTACATCAAGAACATGAATGCGGCTTTGGTCGAGCGCGCCGATGCGCCAAAGACGGTGGAAGAGGTGGTGCGCCTTGCCGTACGCGAGAACAACAAGAAGCTGTTCAACAACGCGGCGCAGACCTGGAACCATGGCTTCTTCTGGCAAAGCATGACGCCGACGCCGCAGGGCGATCCGCAAGGCGATCTGAAGCTCGCCATCGACAAGGCGTTCGGGTCGATCGCCGCCTTCCGCGAGCAATTTGTCGCGCAAGGTGTCGGTCATTTCGCGTCGGGCTGGGTCTGGCTGGTCAGTGACAAGTCCGGCGCTGTGAAGCTGGTCGATCTGCATGACGCCGACACACCCATCACGGAAATCGGCACAACGCCGTTGCTCGTCTGCGACGTGTGGGAGCACGCTTACTACATCGACTATCGCAATGAGCGTCCCAAATTCGTCACGGCCTTCATTGAGAAGCTCGCCAATTGGCGCTTCGCCGAAGCGCAATATGAAGCTGCGCGCAAAGGCGAGGGCGGTTGGGTCTTCCCAAGCTAAGGAACTGGCGCCCGGCGACAGCGTTGGTTCGGCATCTCAATCTGGAGGACGACCACATGCTCAGCTGGGCGCTCATTTTCTTCGTCATCGCCATTATCGCGGCGGTTTTCGGCTTCGGCGGCATCGCCTCCGCCTCGGCCGGCATCGCTCAGATTCTGTTCTTCCTCTTCCTCGTGCTCTTTGTTGTATCGCTCATCATGGGCATGGCGCGCAGGGGCCCCTAACGGAGCGCGCGGCGGCATGGACGCCGGTTCATTTTGAGGCCATAAGGGCCGCAAAATGAACCCGGGAGTGAGCCGCCAATGCGTGCGATTCAGAACTTTATCAATGGCAAAAGCGCGCTCGCCGATGGCGGGCGCGTTGGCGTTGTATTCAATCCCAATACCGGCGCACAGCAGGCCGAAGTCGGTCTCTCCAACGCCAAATCCGTCGACGACGCCGTCCAGTCCGCCGCGAAAGCGTTTCCCGGCTGGGCCGCCACCAATCCGCAGCGTCGCGCGCGCGTCATGTTCGCGTTCAAGCAGCTCGTCGAAAAGAACATGGACGAACTCGCGCATCTTTTGTCGTCCGAGCACGGCAAGGTGATCGCGGACTCCAAAGGCGACATTCAACGCGGCCTCGAAGTGATCGAATTCGCCTGCGGCATCCCGCACGCGTTGAAGGGCGAATACACCGAAGGCGCCGGCCCCGGCATTGACGTCTATTCAATGCGCCAGCCGCTCGGCGTCGTCGCCGGCATCACGCCGTTCAACTTTCCCGCGATGATCCCAATGTGGATGTTCGGAATCGCTATCGCCACCGGCAACACCTTCATTCTGAAGCCGAGCGAGAAAGACCCATCCGTCCCGGTGCGCCTCGCCGAGCTGATGATGGAAGCCGGCGCGCCCGAAGGCGTGCTCAATGTCGTCCACGGCGACAAGGAAGCCGTCGACGCCATCATCGCGCATCCGGAAATCAAAGCCATCAGCTTCGTCGGCTCGTCCGACATCGCGCACTACATCTATAGCCACGGCACGGCCAATGGTAAGCGCGTGCAAGCGATGGGCGGCGCCAAGAACCACGGCATCGTTCTGCCGGACGCCGATCTCGATCAGGTCGTGAAGGATCTCGTTGGCGCAGCCTACGGCTCCGCTGGCGAACGCTGCATGGCGCTGCCGGTCGTCGTGCCGGTCGGCAAGAAAACCGCCGACGATTTGCGCGAACGGCTGATCCCGGAAATCGAAAAGCTGAAAGTCGGCATCTCGACCGATGCCGACGCGCAATACGGCCCCGTCGTCAGCCTCGCGCACAAGCGCAAAGTCGAAGATTATATCGGCCTCGGCGCGAAGGAGGGTGCCGAGCTCGTGCGCGACGGCCGCGGCTTCAAACTGCAAGGCTACGAAGAAGGTTTCTTCGTCGGCCCGACGCTTTTCGATAAAGTCACCACCGAGATGCGCACCTACAAGGAAGAAATCTTCGGTCCGGTGCTGCAGATCATGCGCGCGGAGAATTTCGAAGAAGCGCTCGCGCTGCCGAGCCAACACCAATACGGCAACGGCGTCGCCATCTTCACCCGCAACGGCCGCGCCGCGCGCGAGTTCGCGCAACGCGTCAATGTCGGCATGGTCGGCATCAACGTGCCGATCCCGGTGCCGGTCGCCTATCACACCTTCGGCGGCTGGAAGCGCAGCGCCTTCGGCGACACCAACCAGCACGGCATGGAAGGCGTGAAGTTTTACACGAAAGTGAAAACCGTCACCGCCCGCTGGCCGGAAGGCGACGTGGGGGATCAGAGCTTCGTCATTCCGACGATGCGGTGATGAACTTGGCGACTCTTGAACAGGAGGGGCGTGTCTGGAAGAGGCGCGCTCTTTCTGGCGCCAGCTTAGCAATCCTGGATGCCGCAATAGCTGTTGAAGATCGGCCAGGCCAAAGGCTGAACGCGCTAGATGGACTCGCTGAGATTAACGCGCTCGCGGCTTGTCTGCTCCCCAACGCTCGTCCCGTTCGGATCATCGCGTTCAACAAAACGCAAGATGCAAATTGGGCGCTACCTTGGCATCAGGACCGCGTGATCGCGTTGAAGGAGCGTGTTGAAACGCCTGCTTTCGAGAACTGGACGAACAAGGACGGCGTCTGGCACGCAGAGCCACCGATAGAATTTCTGCAACGCATGATCTTCGCGCGTGTCCATCTGGATTCAGCAGATCCTGAAAATGGTTGCCTCCAACTTGCTCTAAAAACTCACGCTCAGGGAAGGATCGCGGTATCAACCGCCGATAGTGTGGCCAATGCCGCGTGTGTGGAAGATTGCGTGGCGGAACGCGGCGACGCGCTCTTCGCCAAAGCGCTTATCCTGCACCGCTCGTCGCCTTCACGCACCAACACCAACCGTCGCGCCATCCGCATCGATTATTGCGCCGATCCGCTCCCGCCACCGCTCGAATGGGCGGCTTGATCCGCACAGCTAACGAGCCGATAGAAACTCGCAATGACTGAAATCCTCACCTCCACCAACGCCGGCCTAGCCCGCATCACGCTGAACCGCCCCGCTGCCCTGCACGCGCTCAACACGCACATGTGCCGCGACATGATCGCGGCGCTGCAAAGCTGGCGCGCGGACGAAAGCGTGCGCGTCATCATGATCGATCACGCCGAAGGCACGCGCGGTTTTTGCGCGGGCGGCGATATCCGCATGTTGGCCGAAAGCGGCGCGCGCGACGGCGCCGAGGCGCGCGACTTCTTCTACACTGAGTATCAGCTCAACCATCTGCTGTTCACGTACCCGAAGCCGATCGTCGCGTTGATCGACGGCGTCACGATGGGCGGCGGCGTCGGCATCTCGATGCCCGCGCGCTTCCGCATCGCCACCGAGAACACCACCTACGCCATGCCCGAAACCGGCATTGGCTTGTTTCCCGACGTCGGCGGCGGCTGGTATTTGCCGCGCAAGCCGGGCGCCATCGGCATGTGGCTCGCGCTCACCGGCGCGCGGCTGAAAGCCGCCGATTGTCTCGTCGCCGGCATCGCCACGCATTACATGCCGACCGAAATCCTCGCTGCCGCGCGCGCGCAAATCGCCGGCGCTGCACAAACGCACGAACCCGAACGCGCGCTCGAAAGCGGGTTGGAAGCGCTCAGCGAAGGCGCTGGCCGCCCGAAAGAACTCACGCCGGAGAATCTCGAGCGCATCAATCGCATCTTCGCGATCGAAAGCGTCGAAGCCATCATCGCCGCGCTCGAAGCCGATGGCTCCGACTGGGCCAAAGCCCAACTCGCTACACTCGCGAGCAAATCGCCGCAGACCTTGAAAGTCGCCTTCCGCCAACTGCGCGAAGGCGCGGCCATGCAAAGCTTCGCCGACGAGATGCGCCAAGAATACGCGATCGGCGCGCGCGTCGTGCAGCGCCACGATTTCATCGAAGGCGTGCGCGCGCTGATCGTCGACAAAGACAACAAACCCCGATGGAACCCAGCCACGCTCGCGGGCGTCACCGATGCGATGCTGGACGAAATATTCGCGCCCCTGCCGGAAGGCGAGGCGTGGAAGCCGTTGGCCTGAGATTTAGGAGCAAACACATGACCCGCGTTGCATTTATCGGCCTCGGCAATATGGGCTCGGGCATGGCGGCCAATCAGGCCAAGGCCGGGCGCGAAGTGATCGCGTTTGATCTCTCCGCCGAAGCGCTGGAGCGCGCTAAGGAACACGGCATCAACGCCGCGGCGGGCGCCGCCGACGCCGTGAAGGACGCAGATATCGTCATCACCATGCTGCCCGCGGGCCAGCACGTGCGCGACGTGTACATGAGCGCGATCCTGCCCAATGCGCCGCGCGATGCGCTGCTGATCGATTGCTCCACCATCGATGTCGACAGCGCCCGCACCGTCGCGCGCGACGCCGCCATGCAAGGCTTCCGCGCCGCCGATGCGCCGGTCTCTGGCGGCACGGCGGCGGCCAGCGGCGGCACGCTCACCTTCATGGTCGGCTGCCGCGAGCAGGATTTCGCCGAGATCGAAGAGGCGCTGAAGCCAATGGCCAAAGCCATCATCCATGCCGGCGACAGCGGCGCCGGGCAGGCGGCCAAGATTTGCAACAACATGCTGCTCGGCATTTCCATGATCGGCGTCAGCGAAGCTTTTACGCTCGCGGAATCGCTCGGCCTCGACGCGCAGAAATTCTACGACATCGCCAGCAAGGCCAGCGGCCAATGCTGGTCGCTCACCTCCTATTGCCCATGGCCTGGCCCAGTGCCGACCGCGCCCTCGAACCGCAATTACGAAGGCGGCTTCGCCTCCGCCATGATGCTGAAGGATCTGAAGCTCGCGCAGGAAGCCGCCGACGGCACGGGCGCGCCAACCCCGCTCGGCGGCGCGGCGGCCGCGATCTACGAAGAGCTCGTCGCCGCTGGCCATGCGGGCAAGGATTTCTCCTTCGTCCTGCAGATGCTGCGCGGCCGGGCCTAGCGAGCGCTGTCGCCGACAATCGCGTCCCCCTGAGCTTGTCGAAGGGCGACGCGCCGCGCCTAGCGCAGCAAATCCTGCACCTTGCTGATCAACGCGCGCGGGCTCACCGGCTTCACCATCACCGCGTTCGCGCCGGCCGCGTGTGCGGCTTCATTCAGTTCCGCATTGTCATGTCCGGTGATCATGACGATGCAGGGCGCCCCGTAGCGCGCGTCGCTGCGCACGGCGCTGATGAAGCTGACCCCGTCCATGCCCGGCATACCGCTGTCGACCAGGATTAAGTGCGCCGGCGCCTCCGCCTGCATCTCCAGGCCCAATTCCCCGCGTGACGCTTCTCGCACGCGTTTGGCGCCTGCCGACGCCATCACCCGCGCCAGCATCACGCGCATGGCTTCGTGATCATCCACGATCAGAACGTCGAGGTCGCCGCCCATGCGCCAGCCTTTACGCCGCGTCGCGCGCGCCTCCAACACAAAAGCAAATGGCCGGAGCTTTCGCTCCGGCCATCGCCGTAATCGTTGCTTCGCGTGCGCTTAGTAGCGGGCGCGGAGCGTGACGCCGTAGGTCGCCGGCTCGTTCGGGTAGACGACGTAGTCGTTCTGCAACGGCGGCGAGAACGCGCCGACGAAATAGCTCTCGTCGAACAGGTTGCGGCCCCAGAATTCGAGCGACCAGCGCTCGTCCTGCGAACCGATGCCGACGCGGCCATTGAAGATCGCGAACGCATCGTTGTCCGTCGCGCCGTTCGGCTCGCGGCTGAGGGTCTGCGTGCGATAGCCATCGTTCCAGCGGGTGTCGATGTAGAACAACGCCTGCAGGTTATCGCCGATCGGGTGCACGTAGGTGGCCGCAGCGGTCACCGTCAGTTCTGGCGCGAACGCGAACGGCTGGCCGGAGAAGACGGCGTTCGGGTCAGCATCGCCGAGGACCTCCGTCAGCGGATTGAACCGCACTTCGCTGTCGTAGAACGCATCCGTGTACACAACGCCGCCCGTCAGCGTCAGATTGTCGGTCGGACGAGCCGAAATTTCGAGCTCGGCGCCTTGGCTGATTGCTTCCGGAATGTTGCGGGTGATGAAGTTGAAGCCGTTGAAGGCGTTCAGCTGGTAGTCGTGGATCTCTTGGTAGAAGCCGGTGAGATTCACCGTCGTGGTGCCGCCAAGCACTGTCGACTTGATGCCGATTTCGAACGCATCCGTGAATTCCGGTGCGAACGCCAGCTGGTCGACGCTGAGCAGGCTCGGGTCGATGAGGGCCGGAGTGATCGCGAAGCCCGAGCGATCGACGTTAAAGCCGCCCGCTTTGTAACCGCGCGAATAGCCGCCGTAGATCATCACGTCGTCATTGAGGTTGTAGGCCAGCGAGAGCGTGCCGCTGAGCTCTTCTTCCTCGCTGTCGCCTTCCCAGTTGCCGTTGGCGATTGGGTTAACGGCCGGGTTGCAGGCGATGTTCATCAGAGCCGAGGCTGCGCTCCCCTGCAGCACCGTGACGATGCCGCCCGGTCCCGGGACAAGGCCGTCGGTGAAGGCTTCAACACCCTGCAATGACAAGCACGAATTCGACGTCGAGAGCAGATCGCCCGTGAGGTCCTTCGTTTCCGAGCTGTAGCGCAGGCCAACCGTCAGCGTGAGCGCGTCGCTCAGGCTGATTTCGTTGTGCGTGAAGAGCGCGATGCTCTGCGTATCGACGACCCAGTGGTCATTTTGCTGGCCCTGGCCGGTAGTGTTGCCGGTTAGATAGACGTCGGCGAACGCCGGGTTGCCCGTGGCGCACAGGAAGAACGACGGGATCGGGTCGGTCACGCCGTCCGCGTCGGCGGCGGTGGAATCATACAATTCGCAGCCGTTCGGCGTGGCGAGCGTGGTCGACGCACCGCGGGTCACGAGGTTGGCGAACAGGTTCGAGTTCGCGCCGATCCGGATCGTGTCCGTCGTGTCCAGCGTTTCGTCCGCATAGAAGGCGCCGACGAGCCAGTTGACGCGGCCCGTTTCACCTTGCAGGCGGAATTCCTGGGTGAAGTTCTCGAAGCCGACTTCCAAGCCGTCGCGATAAGCGATGTCGATCACGTTGAAATCGACGTCTTGATCGCGCGTTGCGCTCCAATCGCGATAGGCCGTGATCGAGGTGAGATTGGCGAAGCCCAAATCCCAATCGAGTTGGCCGGAGATGCCCCATTCTTCGGTCTCTTCACCGTAGGAGCGTCCCGGCGTCACAGTCATGGCGCGCGCGTCGAGATCAATCGGCGGGCTGCCTGCGCCGCCCGTGATTAGGCCCACGGCGGTGTTGGTCGAACCATAGATGAGCGGGGTGATGCCGCAGCACACTTCATCCGATTGCGCGCCATCGACGATCACGCGCAGTGTGGCGTCCGGGGAGATATCCCACAGCGCCTGAGCGCGCAGCGAAGAGCGGTCGCGATTGTTGATATCGTCGCCTGAGATCAGGTCGGTGATGTAGCCGTCGCGCGCGCGGATCGAGCCGTCGAGGCGCACCGCCAGCGTATCCGTCAACGGGAGGTTGCCGCCAACGCGGGCGCCGGTTTCTTCGAGGTCGTCGAAGCCAACGGTGCCTTCCATCCACATGCCCGGACTGAAATCCGGACCCGCGGTGATGACCGAGATGGCGCCAGCCGAGGTGTTGCGACCGTAGAGCGTGCCTTGCGGGCCGCGCAGCACTTCAACGCGCTCAAGCTCCGGGAGGTCGGCGAGGGCCGCGCCGGCGCGGGCGCGATAGACGCCGTCGATGAAGATGCCGACGGCGGCTTCAAAGCCCGGATTGTCCGAGCCGGTGCCGATGCCGCGGATGCGGGCGGTGGTGCCCGACGAATTCGATTGGCCCGTACCCATTTCGAGCGAAGGGGCGACTTGGGTCACGTCGCGGAGATCATTCGCGCCGGAATTTTGCAGAGCTTCGCCGCTGACCGCGGTCACTGCGATCGGAACGTCCTGGATCGCCGCCGCGCGGCCCGTGGCCGTCACGACGATTTCTTCCGACACGTCCTCGTCCTGCGCCAACGCCGGCGACAGCGCGCCCATCGCCGCGAGCGAAGCGCCCGTCAAAAGAACCCGTCCCCAATTTGATTTCTTGCTCATCGCCGTCCTCCCAGAGCCGCCTGGCGCTTTCTGATATGAGCGCGGCGGCGAACCATTCGGCAAATTAGAGTTATGTGAGACTCACGTGAGTCCCAGCGCACCCTACCTGTCCGTCGCTATAGCGCTTAGGAGACAGGCATGTGTCAACCGGCCACGCTGGCCAAACTGACGGCGCCGTCACGCGATTTTGGCGCTTGAGGCGGGCGGGCAACACTGACGTTACGATGGCGGAACGTGACTGCCTGAAACTTATGCAAAACGGGCAATCAATGCTGCGTTGCAGCAAATTTCGCGGCTGCAGCATGGCATGGTGAGCAGTCCACAGCGCCCGTATATAAGACCGGCAAATGACTGACGCCGCGCTCGTTCTCTTCTCCGCCGGACAGGATTCCGCGACCTGCCTCGCCTGGGCGCTGCAGCGCTATGCGCGCGTCGAGACCATCGGCTTTTTCTACGGCCAGCGTCACGCCATCGAATTGGAACAACGCGAAACCGTGCGCCGATGCATGGCCGCGCTGAACCCCGATTGGGCCGCGCGCCTGGGGCCAGACATTGTCGTCGACATTTCCGGCTATGGCGCGCTCGCCGAAAGCGCGCTGACCGCTGATCGCGCCATTGAAATGGCCGAGAGCGGATTGCCAACCACGTTCGTGCCTGGCCGCAATCTCGTCTTCCTCACCGTCGCCGCCGCGCAAGCTTATCGGCGCGGCATCGATGTGCTCGTGGGCGGCATGTGTGAGACCGATTTCTCCGGCTATCCCGATTGCCGGCGCGATACGATCGATGCGCAAGAACGCGCGCTCGCGCTCGGCCTCGAACGGCCGATGAAAATCGAAACGCCCCTGATGCATCTCACCAAGGGCGCGACCTGGGGCCTCGCGTACGATCTCGGCGGCGATGCGCTCGTCGACCTCATCGTCGAACACACCCACACCTGTTACGAAGGCGACCGCACCCATCGCCACGCCTGGGGCTATGGCTGCGGCGCCTGTCCCGCCTGCGACCTGAGGGCGAAGGGATGGGAAGCGTGGGGCGCGGCGCGATGACCTACAGCGTCAAAGAGATGTTCTATACGCTGCAAGGCGAGGGCGCGCGGGCGGGGCGACCGTCCGTGTTCATGCGCTTCGCCGGCTGCAATCTCTGGACTGGCCGCGAACAAGATCGCGCCGATGCGATCTGCCAATTCTGCGACACGCAATTCGTCGGCGTGGATGGCGACGGCGGCGGCAAATTTGAAACCGCCGAAGCGCTCGCCAACGCCGCAGCCAAATTCTGGCCAGGCGGCGGCGCGCCTTACGTTGTTTGCACCGGCGGCGAACCTCTATTGCAACTCGATGCGCCTTTGATCGATGCGCTGCACGCGCGCGGCTTTGAGATCGCCGTGGAGACCAATGGGACGATCGCAGCGCCCGCCGGCATCGATTGGATTTGCGTCAGCCCCAAAGCCAATGCCGAATTCATCCAGCAGAGCGGCCACGAGCTAAAGCTTGTCTATCCGCAAGAAAACGGCGACCCCGCGCGTTACGCGGGGCTCGCCTTCAAGCATTTCTATCTGCAGCCGATGGATAGCCCCACGCGTGACGCCAACACGCACGCCGCGATCGCCTATTGCCTCGCGCACCCGCAATGGCGCTTAAGCGTCCAGACGCACAAAATTCTCGGCATCCGCTAGGGATTAGCGCGCGTTGGCGACGTAGGCGTCGGCGACCTTATTCGCGAATTGGCGAATGGCGCGATGCGCCTCCGACCACGTCGATTCCGCGCCAGTCAAATCCGCGAGCGAGTGATTGTAGCGATCATGCTCGACTTCGCTCACCACCGCGCCGTTCGCATCACGCAGCACCGCACGCAATTCCGCGCCGCCGATCGAGATCGAACGGAACGAATCTAGCCCCGGACGGTGCGACGCCTGTTGGAAGGTGGGCCGGTTCGGATCGGCGTCGACGATTTCGATCTCGATCGTCAGGCCATTGCCCGCGCCGCGCCGCGCCAGCGCTTCGGTGACCGCGCGGTGCGCATAGGTGCGCAGATACTCGCCCTCGCGCGCGCCATATTCTTCGTCGAGATCGGTCTGGAATTCAGAGGAGAAGGAGATCGGCGCGACGACCGGCGCATCCGCCGACGCTGCACTTGCGAACGACAAAGCAGCTAAACCAACGAGAGCGAACGTCACGCGCATGAAGCGGCTCCTTCGAATGATCCTGGAGCCAATATGGGCATGTCGCGGCGATGGCGCCATTCACGTTCGCGCGACGACCTCAATCATCGTCGTCGTCATCATCCTCATCGTCGTCGTCGTCCGGAATCGCCGCATCGACGACCGCGCCCGTCGTCTTCACCGCGGTCCCGACCACGGCGCCGGTCACGCCCACCGCGGCGCCCACCACGGCGCCCGCGACGCACGCACTCAACGACGCCAGCATCACAGCTACAATCGCAAGTCTCAGCATGTTATCCCCGCGAACGCCCCCAGCCTTGCGCTTGAGCTCGCGTACAAGCAAGCCATTGCCGCAGCTCAGGCGCGGTAGCGCACATCCTCGATGTCGAACAATTCTTCCTCGCCGCTGTCGCTCTTGCGGCGGAACGGGCCAGCATAGCCCGGCGTCTGCCCTTTGCGCCGGTCGGGGCCGAAGAAGTCCGCACTGCGCACGAACATGCGGCTGTCGGTCAGGGCAAACGACACGCGCTCGAACAACAATCGGGCGCTGATCGGCTTCTTGACGAAGCCGGATACGCCCGCATCCCGCGCCGCCGCCACGCGCGAGGCTTCCGTGTGCGCGGTGAGCATCAGAATAGGCACATACGGATTGGGACTCTGCTCCGACCAGCGCAGCATGCGCGCCAGCGCCAGCCCGTCGATCGGCTCCATCTTCCAATCGAGAATGACCAGATCGACCGTGCTCATACGCATGATGTCGAGCGCTTCCGCGGCGCTCTCGGCCTCCGACATGTGATAGATGCCGCTGGCCCGCAGCAGGCTGCGGATTAGGAAGCGCATCTGGCGGCTGTCGTCCACCATCAGCACATGCATGTCGCTCAGCGACGTCACGGTCTCAGCGCTCCTCAGAATGTCCCGAGAGAACGCCCGAACGGCAAACAGGCGGTAAATTTTTACCCGACCTGGGCCGAAATCCGGGCCGCCCGCGCATTTTGTCGCGCGGACGGCCCGGCGGTCACCGGTTGCCACCTAAAATGACGCGTGTCTCACCTTTAAGGCGCGTCGACCAAGACGATTTCCGCATCGTCGGAGGCCTCGATTCGGATTGCGTCCTCCGCGCGGATTGCGGCGCCGTCACGCGGCCCAAGGTCCACGCCATTGACCCGCGCGGAGCCCTTGGCCAAGGCCACGTACGCGTGACGCCCCGCGCCCAGCGGGTAGGAGACGTCCTGCCCCTTGTTCAAGGTCGCCGCCAGCACGCGCGCATCCTGCCGGATCGGCAACGCGCCGGCGCTCTGGTCGTCTTCGAACCCGGACGCCAGCGTGACCAACGACCCTGCGCGGTCGGCTTTCGGAAACTTGGCCGCGCCCCAATAAGGTTTGCCGCCGCGCTCCTTCGGCAGAATCCAGATCTGATAGATCGTCGTCTTCTCGTCCTCGAGATTGTATTCCGCGTGCGTCACGCCGGAGCCCGCGCTCATCACCTGCACGTCGCCCGCTTCGGTGCGGCCGCGATTGCCCAGCGAATCCTGGTGCGTGATCGCGCCCGAGCGCACGTAGGTAATGATTTCCATGTCGCTATGCGGATGCGGCGGAAACCCCGTCTTTGGCTCGATCGTGTCGTCGTTCCAGACGCGGAGCGCCCCCCAATGCACGCGCTCCGGATCGTGATAGCCGGAGAAGGAAAAATGATAGCGGGCCTTGAGCCAGTCCGCGTCGAACTTGCCCAGGCTGTCGAAGCTGCGTTTCTCAATCATGGGATCACCTTTCGACGCCCCATGTTGGCGCCGATTTGCGCGCTCTCAAGGCACAGATTGAATACTGGCTTGACGTGTGCGCCAGGGCGTCGTGCTTAGGCAAGACGAGGGAGGAATACATGAAAAAGATCGTTCTCGCCTGCGCGGCGCTTTTCGCGCTCGCAGCATGCGGCCAGCCGGCCGAAGCGCCCGCTGACGAGGCCGCGCCCGCCGCCTCCGCGTCCCTCATGGAGCAGGTGCAGGCCATGCCGGCCGACCAGCAGCCCGTGTTCGCGTGGCAGCAACTCACCGCCTATCAAGGCGCGCACCCTGAGGCGCAGCCGCCCTGCACCTCGATCCGCGCCGCCGAAGCGCGCGGCATCGTCCCGCCCAATATCGATCCGGCGAGCATTTACGCGGGCCACGCCGGCTCGCTCGTGTTCGCGATCCAATGCGGCCCGCAACTCACGCAAGTGCGCTCCGATCCGGCTGAGCATTGGCTGGTGATCTTCGCGCCAGGCGCCACGGAAGCAGCTGTGCTCAATTGCGCGGACGGCACGCGCGACCGTTGCTCAGGCCGCGTCCTGCCGACGGTGGACGCCATGCCAAGCCCGGCGCCCGCGCCAGCAACGCCATAATCTGATCGCAAACGGAAGCGCGTCTTAAGGCGCGCTTCCTATGCGCGTGAACCGCGCCACATCCGCGCCGGCGATGTCGCGCAGGATCAGCGTGTCGCCTTCGACCACCGCGATCTGCGTCTCGTTGAGCGCGGCCAAGAAGCGGCGTTCCACTTCCATGCGCGCCGGCTCGCACATCATGCGCGTGGAGCCCGCGTCGCCAAATGTCATCGCCACGCCCTCGCCATGCGTCACGCTGGCGAACCAGCGATTGCAGCCGGCGTGACCGGAAGCGCGCCCCTCCGCGAACTCAATCGTCGGCGCATGTTCGCCGCCGCTGACTTCGCGCCAGCTCGTGCCGTCCAAGGGATTATGCACCGGCGCTTCCGGGCTCGCCGCGCACGCGGCCAAGGCCAAAGCGGCGATCGCCGCGCGTATCAAACTGGATCCCATGAGAACACACTCGCTGAGGCCCCCAGGTCAGTATAATTCGCTTTCAGCGCCGGCAAAGCGTGATCGATGATGCTCTCCGGCGACCAGCCCTCGACCCGCGCCATGCCGCGCACCGGGCGCGGCTGATTGAACAGGAACAATTCGTTGCCGCGCACCGCAAACACTTGCCCGGTCGTGTCCTTGGCCCCATCCGCGCACAGCGCCACCGCGATCTGCGCCACCTGATCGGCGCGCATATTCTTCTTGATCCGCTCCACGCGCGCCGCACTCGCTTCATCCTTCACCGGGATCGACGCGATCATCCGCGTCCACGCAAACGGCGCCAGCACGTTCGAGCGCACATTCTTGGCCGCATTTTCCATCGCGATAATGTGCGACAGCGACATCACGCCCAATTTTGCCGCGCCATAATTGGCCTGGCCGATATTGCCGATCAGGCCCGTCGTGGATGTGAACAGCACATAGGCGCCATCCTCCTGCGCGCGGAAATGCTCGATCGAGGCGCGCGTCACATTGAACGCGCCGTTCAAATGCACGTCGATCACGGCCTTCCAATCGTCCACCGCCATTTTGTGGAACATGCCGTCGCGTAAAATCCCGGCCGGATTGATCACGGCGTGCAAGCCGCCGAATTCCTTCTTCGCCGTCTCAAACATCGAAGCGACCGCGTCATAATCGGTCACGCTGTCCGAATTCGAAATCGCCACACCGCCCGCGGCGCGAATTTCCTGCGCCACCGTCTCGGCCGGCCCCGCCGAGCCCGCATCGTCGCCCTTCAGCGTGCCGCCGAGATCATTGACCAGCACCGCGGCGCCCTCGCGCGCCGCCAGCAACGCACACTCGCGCCCAATCCCATTGCCGCCGCCCGTGACCACCACCACCTTGCCGCTCAACACGCCCATGTCTTCCTCCGTTGGCGCGCATGTAAAACGCAGCACACAAACCGAGCAAGCTCACCCTACGACGCAGAGAACCCTCTCCCCCGAGAGGGGGAGAGGGCAGGGCTTGGCCCGCCGAAGCGCAATCTGCGCGAATGCGGGTGAGGGTGGAGCGTAAAGCCGGCCCTCGCAATCAATGCGCCATGCTCTAATGTCGCCACATGAGGATCAATCTTGTTCAGGGCCACAGCGCCGGAGCATTGCTGCGGCAAGCGATCCGCGATTTTGGTTTGCCCGGCGAAGTGCGTGTGATTGATGATGAACTTTCGCTCGGGCCGCTCCGAGATGACGAGGAGCGAGATGCATGGTGGCTGACCACCTACGGACCACATGCGGAAGCCCACCAACCGAGATTGTATGATCAGTGGAAGGCGATCGGCGCCGATCTTACAGCAGAAAGCGAAATCCTACTTTGGTCGTCGCACTCTGCTGGCGACTTCGTATTTGAACGCATGGCGGCGTTCATGCTCCGGGATCGCACCAACATCTTTCACGTCGATATTCCCGCCTCTGGTAAGCTGGAAGGCGTGACGTTCCGCGATGCGGACGAGCTCGCGGCAATGGAGATCAATAAGCGGTTGATGACGATCGCCGAACGCGCGACCTGGGCTGAAGTGTTCGAGAAGCAAATACGTCCAAGTCGTGGCGTGAGAGTGTTGCAAGGAGGCGCGCTTGTTGCGCGGCCTGATGACGCCCTTGATCAACATCTGCTGGAGCATTGCCCGACCGATTGGACGAAGTGGTATTACGTCGTCGGTAACGCCATGGCGGATTGCGACGGCGCCAATCTCATCAGCGATACTTTTTTCTCGTGGCGCTTGAGGTCCTTGGTGGCGACCGGACGCGTCGAAGCGCAAGGTGATCCATTGTCGCCAGATGGCCCCAGAGACGTTCTGGTTCGTCGCACCGGCGCGGAATAAAACGTCGCCACCAAGAACCCTCTCCCCCGAGAGGGGGAGAGGGCAGGGTGAGGGGGTAGCGCAGGAGCAAGCGTTTCCTCGTTCTCGCACTATTTTGAATAAGCGCCCAATCGCCTAGATTGGGCGGGCCATGCCGTTCTTGACCTATAGTTGGAAGCTGAAACGCACGCTTCCCATGCTCTCGGATGAGGAGTTCGCGCCGATCCATAGCGCGCTCCAAAATCGTATCGAGCGCATGAAGGAATACTGCCGCACGCATGCGCGCGCCAGCTTGGCGGAAGCGGCGCAGCATTGTTGCGACGATGCTTTGGATTATTACGAGAAGATCAGCGGGGTCAGGCTTGCGCACCCCGATCAGCTCGATTGGGTCCGGCTATCGCAATATGGGCGCCTCTGCCCCAGCTGCGAGAAACCGCTCCGCACGCCGCGCGCGAAACTCTGTGTCGCATGCGGCTTCGAGCTGCCAGAAGGTCAAATCGCCGGCGCGGCAACGCCGCCAACCTCATAAGCCTGATTGCACCACCTCGCCGCAAGCTCACCGAGCGGCGAGGGCCAAAGGCTTGGGCTTCGGCGAGGCGTCGGTCGTTAGCGCGATTGTGACTTTCTCTGCGATCTCATCAAGCGTCGCGGTCAACCGGTTGATCTGCGATGTGCTCGCGGCGCGTTCGGGCCCGTAGCGTGTGACGAGATATTCGCGGCGTTCGCTCAAGGTTTTCAGATGTTCGGCCGTGCGCTTGCGCAACACCAATCCACTGTCGAGAGCACGCGCCGCAAGGTTATGACCGAGCGTGCGGATCTTCTTCGCCGCGAAGCCGCGATGTAACAGCTGCGCGCTGAGATAAAGCTCAATCGCGTGAATGGCGGTGAGCCGAAACGGTGCGCGCGTGAGCGACTTTGCAGCTTTGCCGGATTTCAGCAGCAGATGCGCCGCGTCCCGATATTCGTCGGCCAGCGCTCGGATTTGCTGCGGCGTCGCCAAATCGCCTGGGTAAGACTGGGTCGTCATGCGGACAACCTAGGGTAATAGCGCCAAGATTGGCTTAAGCCGTGCACGCAATCGACGTTAACGCGCGTTAGCCGCTGAAGCTCTCGCCAAGTCGCACGCGATCTGAGACAGGAGCGTCATGCAACCGCGCGAGCTCATAAGCACAGCCCAAATCCCGGGCGGGGAAGAGCTCCGTCTCTTCCGGCGCGGCGGCGATTTCATGATCATGCTCGGCGGCAATGAGCTGATGAGCAGCCGTCAAAGCGGCTCGGAAGAAGCGCTCGCGTTGATGACGATCGAGCGCCTGCGCGATTCCAAAACCGCGCATCTCTTGATCGGCGGCTACGGCATGGGCTTCACCTTGCGCGCCGCACTCGGCGCGCTCGGCCCAGACGCGCGCGTCGATGTCGCCGAACTCGTGCCCGAAATCATCGATTGGGCGCGCGGGCCCATGCAACATCTCACCGCCGGCTGCCTCGACGATCCGCGCGTGCGCATCATCATCGGCGACGTCGCCGACGCCATCGGCGCCGCGCGCTACGACGCCATCCTGCTCGATGTCGACAACGGCCCCGACGGTCTCGTCCGCGCGGAAAACGATCGCCTCTATTCCAGCCGCGGCCTCGCCGCCGCCAAAGCCGCACTCAAACCCGGCGGCGTGCTCGCCATCTGGTCCGCCTGGCCCGATGCCGCCTTCACCCGCCGCCTCAAGCACGCCGGCTTCAATGTAGAAGAATCCCAAGTCCGCGCCCGCACCAACGGCAAAGGCGCGCGGCACGTGATCTGGTTTGCGACGACCTAGCTTCCCTCGCCCCGCAAAGCGGGGGAGGGTGTCGGCGAAGCCGACGGGAGGGGGACAGTGAGACATCCAAGGTGCCCACCACGGCCAGAATAACGATTGCACTATGTCGGCGAGACGCCCCGATCCTATACTTGGATGATGTTGAAGAAGCACGCACACCAAGCCGTAGGCTTTGCCGCCTTTGGGCTGGTCGCGGGTGCGCTCATGTTTTTTCTGGCGCCGCACATCGAGGGACTAATCGGCGCTGAGCGGCTTCGCATTCTGCAGATTCTTATTGTGGTGATGACGGTCATCTACGGCTTCCGCTTGGCCGCTCTCTTTCTCTGGGCGCTAGGCCGAAAAGATTAGCCGTCGCCCGCCAACGTCGAAGAATCCCAACTCCGCGCTAACACCAACGGCAAAGGCGCAAGGCACGCGATCTGGTTTGCGACTTTAGGGTGAAATGAGTTCAACTCCGCCCCCGTGTGGGTAAGCTTGCACCGTAAGCTCAAACGCGGGACGCGGATGAAACGCCATTTTCTGGTTCTGGTCTTGAGCGCCGTCCTTTCGGGATGCGCCGGACAATTGCATCGCGACCCCAACGTCGTGGTCAACGTCCCGTATTGCACCGGTGAGCCGGTCGTCATCGGCCGCGTGACCATCCGGCCGGGGAGGACAACCGAAAGCGTCGTGCGCCAGAATTTTGGTGCGCCAGCGTCTATCGAGCCCGGGCCAGAGCCCGATCGGTATCGATGGGTCTATTATTCGGGGTTCGATGCGCGGCGCGATCCCGACAGCGGTGCGTGGACATTCGAATTGCTCAATTGCAGGGGCCGCAGCAGACCTGGTTGGTCCGAGAGCCGTCGGGTGGAGTTTGTGTTTGATAGCCAAGCGCTGGTGAGCGAGGTTCGCGTTATTGGGACCGCAATGCCGCTCATTTATGAGTAACGGGCGTGATGCTGTTCTACAGGCGCATTACCAGCCCTCGCGCTGTCCGCGCACCGGCTTCGCGACGACCTGCCAACCATCCTCATAGATCACGCGCCCAGGCGTTCGCGTTTTATGGAGTTCAACCTGCAATCCGTGCGCCTTCAAGATTTCTACCAATGCCCACATACGACTGAGCGGCGCCTTGGCGTCGGACTTGAACCACGACAACGCGCGCCTGTTCTCTGGTAGCTTGAGGCAGGGTGGGACGTGCAGGTTTTGATTGAACCATCGTAGCGCGTCTTGAAGCACGCCGTGTTCGTCCGCACTCAATTTGTCAGAGTCGCGCAATTCGTGCGCAGCGACCAAAACGCCGCGCTTGCGTCCAGAATCTGTGTCCTCAACGAGAAGCGTAAAGCGAAGGAACATAGCGCGGCGACTAAGGTGTGTCCGTCCTTACGCGGGCGATGCTGTCATTCTCTGGCACGCGCGAAATACGCACGGTCCCCGCCACCGTCTGCAGTATGGCGACGCCGTCTTGATTGATCGGCAGCGTCAGATCGCCCACTTGGCGGCCGACGGCATACTCACCCAGCCGCACGTAGTTCGACGCCCAACGCTCGAACCGATACTCCACGCGAAGGTCGCCAGGGATATCGATGTCGCGGCGCTCGAAGATCGGCGTGTGAACATAATCGAACGTCCCTGTCGCCGCCGCGAATTGCCGCCAAAGATACGGATTCATTCTCGTGGGCGCGATCGCCGCAAGAGAGCCGGCGCTGCGAAGCAGACAGATATTCGTGCGCTCGCCACCGGCCGCGCTCGGCAGGAAACACCAGAGATCGGAAGGTCCAGCGCTCGCGTTGGGGCCGACCGAACGGAACGTGCCGGCATAATATCCAGGCGAGCCCGTGGGCGCCTGCACGCCACCGACCGTCATGCTAAATCCAATAACATCCTCAGTTAGAACGGCCGTGTGTTTGAACCTGTAAGGAAAGGAGATCAGCACACCGCCGCTCGCGATATCGCCTGAGGCAATGGATGGGGCGCCGGTCGCCTCAATCACATCAGAGTATTGCACGCCGGGAATGGCGCCGAGTTCTCTTAGTGTGAGGGCCGGAGGCATGTTCGCAGGTGGCGGTGGAATGCTGGCGCATGCGCTCAGCGCTAAGCTCGCGAGCGCGACCGAAAGTCTTCCAATAGTGTTTCGTGTGAGTTTCATGACGTCCGCCCCCACTTAGACTCGCGCAATTCTAATGCAGAGAGGGCTCATCACAATCAGAGATTTTGGCGCGCCGCCCTAATCCCCAAACCCCACAAACACCACCGCCTCATCCACGCTCTTGCGCCGTGACACCACGGCGTTCGCGGGAAACTCATTGTCCGGATAACCCATCGCCACGCAGATCATGATCACCTGATCATCCGGAATGTTCGCATGCTCGCGCACCACGGGTGATTGCATGATGCCTTGGCTGTTGATCACGCAGCCGAGCCCGCGCGACCACGCCGCATTCACCAGCGCATTGGTCACCGCGCCGCAATCGAATGGCGCGATATCGCCGCCATGCGCCGCGCGATCATAGGTCACCACGATCGAGACCGGCGCATCGAATTGGCGAAAGCCGCGCAGCACCCAATCCTTGCGCTTCTCGGCGTCGTGGCGATCGATGCCCATGGCCGCGAACAATTGCTTGGCGATCTCGATCTGCCGCTCGCGATGCGCGCCTTCATACGCGCCCTGCGTACGAAACTCGCGCGAGTCTGGCACGCCCGCGAGATTACGCTCGGTGTTGCCGGCGCGAATGCGATCGAGCGGCGCGCCGCTGACGACGTAGAAATTCCAAGGCTGCGTGTTGAGCGAAGAGGGGGCCCGCATCGCGAGTTGCAGGATCTCGCGGATCAGCGTTTTCGGCACCGGCTCGCGCTTGAATCCGCGAATGCTCCGCCGCCCCAGCACCACCTCGTCATAATTCATGCGCGTTCTCCCGCGCCGAACCTAGCAGCCGCGCCACCCCGCGCCAGATGCCCATAGGGCAGCGCAATATGAGGGATTCGCGCCACCCCCTTCGGACCGCCGGCTTCCAGCCGGCCTACTTTTTCGAGTGCAAAGCCTTTGACGGTCTTGGCCTTTCCACCATGTCGGCTGGAAGCCGGCGGTCCGAAGCGGCGATTCTATTCAACCGGTTTCACACCGCCCGCATAATCAGGCGCATGAAAAAACCGTCCCCCATCCTCAGCACGCAGAGAAACGCCAGGCTCGTCGCCTGGGCCCGTCTCATGCTGGCGTGGGTGGGGGCGCTGATGTTTTCGACGACGCTCGGCAAGATCAGCGAACGCCATCTGCTGGCGCGCATGTATTACACAAATCTCGACCGCGTCGCCGCGACCATCGCCAATATCGTGCTGCTGCACGCCTTCGCCAAACTCGGCTATTCAGGCCGTGGCGGCACACCCTTCAAACTGCGCGATTACACCGGCGCGGGCTTTGCGCTGCGCACCCACGTGCGCAACATCCTGCGCGCTGGCCAAGGCGTGTGGCTGCGTCGCCGTCTCAAACATCGCAATCCGCTGGCGCGCCTTGGCCTCATCGTTCAAGCGCTCAATGATATCGACGCACTGGCCGCCCGCGCCGCGCGCCGCTTGCGCCATGGCCTCACGCGCTTGTTCGCGATCCGCGCCGTGCGTCCGCCGCACGATGCCGTGCGCACGTTGGCCACGCCGCAGGTGCTCGCCGCCGATAGCTCTTAATCGGACCGCCGGCTGCCAGCCGGCATCCTCAATCCAAGCCCAAACCGCGCCGAGCCGAGCTCCGCGCGGCCCAAAGTGCTGGGCGTTTATCTGCGCGCCGAAAAGCTAAACAGCCCGTCCCACGCCGCGTCCACCTTGCGCAGCGCTTCATCCGGCGGCACGGGCGTGTAGGTTTCGCCTTCGCGCGTCACCAGCCCAAGCCGTTCCAGCTTGTTCAGCGCATCGTGGATTTCGAAATCGATATCGAGGCCGAAGCGTTCGCGCAGGTAATCTTCCGCGAAATTGTCGATCTCGCCCTTCGCCAGCGGCCGGCCCGCGCGCCGTAGCAAGCCATAGGCCAGGATCGCTTCCTTCGCGTCCTGATCCTCGCCGGCGCCGACCAGCAGATCGAGCACGCCGGCATTGTTGGCGAGATTGCGGAAATACACCGTGTCGGCCAGCCGCTTCTGATAGCGCAGCGTCGTCGCTTCATATTTGAGCCGCTGCCGCATCACGAAGGCGCCGACCGCGACCAAGCCTGAAATCGCCGCGATGGCGCGCTTCAGTTCATTTTCCTCGATCACGCCCTGCGCGCCGAAATAGGCGGCGATCACCGCGAACAGCACCGTCAGCGCCGGCCACAAATTCAACAGCACAGGCACGCCCGTCGCCACCGCCGGCGCGGCCAAAAACACCTGATCGCGCGGCCGCATCGAAGGCCGCGCGCCCGGATGCAGCGTCACCAATTCGGGCGAGGCCACATTGCGGAAATGCTTCACCAGCGCCGCGCCGGGCCGCACGCCGCGTCGCGTGTCGGCGAAGGCGCGCCGATCTTCACGCGAAATCTCCTCGCTCGCTTTGAACCCCACCAGCACGACCACGTCGCTCATCATCTGTGTTTCGATGACATGCGTGCGCAGGCCGAACCAGGATTTGACGGTGATGGATTCGATCCGCGCCCCGCGCGCGAAATAGCGGATGCGTCGAATGCCCGCGTGCGACGGCTTGATCGCCAGCCCCGTCAGCCGCTTGGTCGCCTCGCGCGTCTGCACTGTGTCAGGATCGATCTCGACGAAGTTCGCGCGGCCCAAAGCTTCGATCAGGGCGGCTTCAAAAGTCTCGAATGCGCTGGCGCTTGTGTCGCGCAGCGAGGGGGCCGCGTCCGGGTCCAGCGGGAAATAGAGCGCCCGCAATTCGTCCAGCTGCTCGTGCGATTCGTGGTGGAGATAGGCGCCCAGCAACCGAAACAGGTCGCGCACGGCCGCGCTGTCGCCCGGCGGCAGCCCAGGATCGGCGGCGATCGCCTCGGCCAATTGCCCCTTGCGCGCGGCGATGAAGCCATCGCGGCGGCGCTCGTCTATCGTGGTCCCCTCGTACATGCGCCAAGTGCTAGCGCAGCAGGCGCCACAGCGCTATCCGGCTTGTCGGGATTGCGGCGGAGCGCCGGATACGGAATGCTCGCCCCGTTCGCGAAGGGAGCTGATGCATGGCCCGGTTCTGGATGTTGATCGCTTTGCTTTGGGCGGCCTTCGCCGCGCCCGTCGCAGCGCAACAGCAGCGCGATCCATTCAATGGCCAATTCGGCTCGTTCGAGATCGCCGCCCCGCCAGGCGAGGCCGCGCGGCTTGCGAAATTGATGGGCGATTCGCTCGATGGCCTCGCGCCGCAGCGTCCGGGCCAGCTCGATGTCTATATGATCAGCGCCGGCTTCTGGAGTGACGCCGTCTTCGAGCGCGAAACCACGCAGGCCGCGGAGATTCTTGGCGCGCACTTTGGCGACGCCGTGCAGGGGCGCTCCATCGTCCTCAGCGCCGGCGGCCAGGGCGTGCGCAATTACCCTGCGGCGACGCCGGACAATTTCTCCGCCGCGATCGGCCAGGTCGGCGCGACCATTGATCCAAACGAGGATCTCGTCGTGCTCTTTCTCACCTCACACGGCTCGCCCGACGGCTCGATCGCCATTCGCGAACACAATCGGCTCGGCGCTTCGATGCGCCCCACGCATTTGCGCGACATGCTCAACGCCGCCGGCATCCGCAACCGCGTCATTATTGTCTCGGCCTGTTTCAGCGGCGCATTCATCGCGCCGCTGATGGATGACAACACGATTATATTGACAGCCGCCCAACACGACCGCTCGTCCTTTGGCTGCCAGCCGCAACGCGATTGGACGTTCTTCGGCGATGCGCTGTTCAGCCACAATCTGCGCAACGGCGAGCCGCTGCTCGAGGCTTTCGATCGCGCCAAGGTTCTGATCGAGCGTTGGGAGCGCGAGCAGCGGCTTACGCCGCCCTCGAACCCACAGCGGTCCGTTGGCGCGCGCGCCGCCGACATGCTCCGCCGCGCTGAGCGCGCCGCGCGCTAGTCCTCTTTCTTGGACTCCTTGGCGGCCGTGAGCAATTCCAGCGGCGCCGCCGTAGTGCGTTTGGAGACGCGCATCACGATCCGCGACTGCACGTCCGAGACGAGCCCCAGCGCCAACATCTTGTCGCGCAAGAAGTCGTCATAAGCGTGCATGTCGAGCGTCACGATCCGCATCATGTAATCGACGGCGCCGGTGACCGTCGCGCAATCGACCACTTCCGGCCAGTCGGCGACCGCCTTTTCGAACTTTTCGAGGTTCTCGCGCGACGGCAGCTGCAGCTTCACCGAGGCCATGACCTCGAAATTGAACCCGAGCTTCTTCTTGTCGAGCAGGGTCACCTGCTTCTGGATGATTTCCGCCTTCTTGAGCCGCTCGATGCGTCGCCACGCGGGCGAAGAGGAGAGGCCAACCTTTTCGGCGATATCGGCGATCGAGAGACTGGCGTCGTCTTGCAGCAATTCCAGGATGCGGGTGTCCACCGCGTCCAACGTTTCGGACAATGTTTCCTCCCACAGCTCCGGGCTGGGATAGTTTCACCCCTAGACTGGAGAAGATTTTGCCCTTGGGCAAGCCAATACGTGGGGTGCGGGAAACAATCTTCCTAATTAGCCAGCGCTGCGTCCAGAATAATGGGCATTCCATCTGGTGTCAGGAAATTGGGATCGGTCACCCGTTGACCGTTCAGGAAGAAGGCGGGCGTGCCGTTCACACCGCGCGCTGAGGCTTCCTCGATGGATCGCCGCACGCGCGCGGCGCCGGCTGGATCGGAGATCGCCCCCCAGATCTGGTCGTTGCTCAAGCCCCATTCGCCGCCGATCGCGAACAAGGCGTCGCGGACCCCAGCCATTGTGCCGCTCTCAAGGATGGCTTGGCGTCGTGCGAACAAAACGCCTAACCGGCGGAAATATTCGTCCGCACCCGCACCGGCGCAGCGGGCGACCTGAAACATCGCGAGCGCGACGGCCGGCGGCGGCGTCAGCATTTCGCGCATCGTCAGCCGGACGCTTCCCCTGTCGATATAATTCGACTTGAGCAGCGCGAAATTTGTTTCATGAAAATGCGCGCAATGCGGGCAGGTGGCTGACGCATATTCGATCAGATGCAGCGGCGCATTGGCGGCGCCGATCGTCATCTCGTCGGTCTCGGTCGCGCGCGCGGCGCCGGAGAAAAGTGCGGCGGCGCCTGCCAGCGCGAATGTGCGTCGATGGATCACTCTATCCTCCCCCTGCGCATTCGGGGCTATGATTGTGGCGCAAAACGGGTGGAGCATCGAAGACGCGATGAACGGGAGTTGGATGTCTCTGGCGCACGCGCTGTCGATCGCGGTGCTACTGGCCGCCAGCGCCTGTGCGCCCGCGCAGCAGCAGGTAGCGCAATGCGGCGTTGGGGTCGAGATCGGTGATGTGGTCGCTATCGAGGGCGGACGCGTTGCCCGCGGCGACGCCCATTTTGAGCTGGAGGAACGCGTCGGCGGCAGCGGCGTGGTCGGCGCGTTCAATATCGACGCGCACGAAGTCACCAACCAGCAATTCGCCGCCTTCGTCGCGGCCACCAATTACGTCACCGTCGCCGAGCGCGACGGTCCGGACGGTCAACGCCTCGGCGCGGCGATCTTCGACCGGGCGCAAGGCGGCTGGCGCCTCGACGCCGATGCGGATTGGCGTCATCCCGAAGGCGCGGGCTCCTCGATAGAAGGCCGTGAACGCTATCCGGTGACGATGGTCGCCTACGAAGACGCGCAAGCCTACGCCGCTTGGGCGGGCCGGCGCTTGCCGACTGAGAACGAATGGGAATTCGCCATGCGCGGCGCTGCACCCGCGCCAGAGGACGTCGGCGCCGAAGCCTTCGACGCGCAAGGCCGACCGATCGCCAACACCTGGCAGGGCTTCTTTCCCATCAGCGACAGCGGCGACGACGGTCACCAAGGTCTTGCGCCCATAGGCTGCTTTCCGCCCAATGCGCGCGGCCTCTACGACATGATCGGCAATGCGTGGGAATGGACCAGCGATCTCTATGAAGATGGCGTCACGCCGAACGATGTCGGCCGCCCCAGCGGCGAACATCCGCGCGTCATCAAAGGCGGCTCCAATCTCTGCGCCCGCAATTTCTGCGCACGCTTCCGCAGCGGCGCGCGCCAACCCGGCGATCCCGGCCTCGGCATGTCGCATATCGGGTTTCGCACGGTGGGAGATTGAGATCCGAGCGCATGCTTCTAAGGCAGCAGCGCCTTGGCCATCAGCCGCAGCGTTGCGATCGCTTGTTTGATCGGCAGTTTCTGCTCGATACGCAGCCGCCGCCACGCCTCAAAGCTCAAGGTCAATTCCAGCGCGCTCACCCGTTCGGGCTGCGCCGCAATGTTCTGCGGCAGCACCGCAAGCATCGTGTCGCGCTGCAGTTTGGTCAGCTTCTTGTGCTCGGCCTGCAAGAAGGGCGACGCGTATCGGTGTGCGTCCGAAGCTGTTTTGATCGGCAGCATTTCCTCGAACATACGTGCGCGCCGCTCGATCAATTCGTCCACACGCTCGCGCCACGTGGTGGATACAAAGGGCGCCATGAAGCTCGGCGCGAGCCGCGACGTCATCTCCGCGTGCATCTCGCGATAGACGCCTTCCATATCGTCGAACAGGCGGAACACGGTCCGCCGACCCACGCCCGCGGCCTCCGCCACCTGGTCGGCGCTCGGCTTGGTCTCACCCGCGCGCACCAATTCGAGCATCGCCAGGGCGATGCGGCGGCGGTTGGCGTCGGCGCGTTTCCGGCGTCCGTCGGTCTGGGGTTCTGATGTGCTCACGACTCACAATCTAGCGCGTGCGCCTGATAAATGAATCGATCACCTCAGCGATCGCGTCCGGCTGATCTTCCTGCAAGAAGTGTCCGCCGTTCTGGATCGTCGTGTGCGCTTGGCCCTTTGTGCCGGGAATGCGCTCCTGCAAGCGCAGATCGCCGCCGCGCGTGATGGGATCCTGATCGCTGAAGGCGGTGAGGAACGGCTTTTTGAAATCCTCAAGCACTTTCCACGCCGCCAGATTTTCCTGCACCGACGGCATCTCCGGCTTGATCGGCACCAAGGCCGGGAATTGCCGCGCGCCGGCCTTGTAACTCTCGTCCGGATAAGGCGCCTCGTACGCATCCTGCTCGGCTTGGCTCAATTCGCGCACGGCGCCGCCGTTGACGATCATCGGCGTCGGAAACACCGGCACGCTTTGGCTGAATTGCAGCCACGCTTCGAACGCTGGCGTGGCGCCTGTGCCGGCCGGCAAGAAGGTGTTGGCGGCCACCACGCGCGCAAACCGCTCCGGCATCCCCGTCACCAGGCGCAAGCCGATCAGTCCGCCCCAATCCTGGCAGAACAATGTGATGTCGCGCAGCTCATTGGCCACCAGCCAATCGCTCATCCATTTGACATGCCGCTCGTAGGTATAGTCCTCACGCGCCGCGGGCTTATCCGAGCGGCCGAAGCCGACGAGGTCCGGCGCGACCACGCGGTGCCCCGCCTCAACCAGCTTCGCGATGATTTTCCGATAGAGAAACGACCAAGTCGGCTCGCCATGCATGAGCAGAACCGGCGCTACATTCCGTGGGCCTTCGTCGATTGCGGCGATGCGCAGCGTGGCCCCCGAAGCGTCGGAAATCTCTGTGTAATGCGGCGTGTACGGAAAGTCCGGCAAATTGGCGAAGCGTTCTTCGGGCGTGCGCAAAACCTGCATGGTGTCCTCCAAACCGCTTTTGCATTGACCGCCTTGCGGCATGCGGCTTATATAGTGGCACTAAGAGTGCCGAAAGAATGGCGCCGGCGTCAAGCGTGAATTCGGTCCGCAGACAATAGGGGAGGAAGCCCATGAAATCCCGCACCGGGATCATCTGGCTCGTCGTGCTGGCGCTTTTGGGCGTTGGCGCTGCGGCTGTCTATTGGTTCAGAGCCGACATCGCCACGAACATCCTGCGCCGCGCCGCAAGCGCGGGCGTCGGCGCCTCGCTCAAGGCCGAACTCCCTGACGGACTGCACGCCGTGTTCTGCGGCACCGGCTCACCCTTGCCCGATCGCAGCCGCGCCGGGCCGTGCTTCGCCGTGATCGCGGGCGAGCGTGTGTTCGTGTTCGACGCGGGTGAGGGCGCTTCTGAAACGCTCGCGTTGATGGGCGTGAACGCGGGCGACATCGAGCACGTGTTCCTCACGCACCTTCACTCAGATCATTTCGACGGCTTGGCGCCGCTCGCGCTTCAGCATTGGGCGGGCGCCGCTTCGACCACGCCGCTCGACGTCGTCGGCCCCATCGGCACGTCGCGCGTCGCCGCGGGCCTCAATGAGGCCTACACGATCGATAGCGGCTATCGCATGGCCCATCACGGCCCAGAGATCGTGCCCGCCGGCGGATTCGGCCTTGCCGCGACCGAATTCGCCATCCCCGAAGGCGCAAGCGATCTCGTCGTCTACGATGTGGACGGTGTGCGCATCACGGCGTTTGGCGTCGATCATGCGCCCGTCGACAACGCCTTCGGCTATCGCATCGAGTACGCCGGCCGCTCGATCGTCGTCAGCGGCGACACCTCGCGCGCCGAATCCGTGGCGCGGGCCGCGCGCGGCGCCGATCTGCTCGTGCACGAAGCCATCTCGACCGAGCTCAACGCCATTATGCAAGACGCGGCGAACAGCAATGATCGCCGCAACGTCGGAACGATCTTCAACGATATCCTCGATTATCACACGAGCCCAGAAGACGCGGGCGCCGTCGCGACCGAAGCGGAAGCCGGCGCGCTTGCGCTCACGCATCTGCTGCCGCCGACGCCGATCCCAGGACTCGATCAAGTCTTCGTCCGCGCCGCGCGCACGACCTACGCCGGCCCCGTCTGGGCGATGCGCGATGGCGACGTGATCTCGCTGCCGCGCGACGGCGGTCTCGTCCGCTCACATCACATGCGTTGAGGAGGGCACATGAAACGGCTCGCAATCGTTCTCGGTATCCTCGTCGCCCTCGGCGTCGGCGGCTTCTTCCTGTTCAAGCAATACGCCTATTACTTGCCGGGCATCATCTCCAACATTCGCGATCCTATCGCCGACACGCAGGCCGTGACTTGGGCGCAAGGTCCAGCTGAGGCGCCGGAAAGCGAGCGCCCGCCGAACATCATCGTCATCGTCGCCGACGATTTGGGCTTCAACGACATTTCGCGCAATGGCGGCGTCGCCGGCGGCTTGGTGCAAACGCCAAACATCGATGCGCTCGCGAGCCAAGGTGTCAGCGTTGATATCGCCTACGCCGCCAACGCCACATGCTCGCCCTCGCGCGCCGCGATGATGACGGGCCGTTATCCGTGGCGCTTCGGCTTTGAATTCACCTCCGCGCCCGTTGCGTTCTCGCGCTATCTTTCACACGGCGACGAAAACGCGCTGCGCCGTCCCATCTTCCACGAAGAGCGCGTCGCCGATGTGCCGCCGCTCGAAACCCTCGGCTTGCCGCCCAGCGAAACAACGATCGCCGAGCTGCTGCAAGGACGCGGTTATCACACCATGCACATCGGCAAATGGCATTTGGGTGAGACAGCCGAGATGCGCCCAGAAGCGCAAGGCTTCAATGAAAGCCTCGGCTTCATGGCCGGCGCCGGCATGTTCTTGCCGGCGAACGATCCCAACGTCGTCAACGCCGAAGTGTCGTTCGATCCCATCGACCGCTTCCTGTGGGCGAACCTGCCCTATGCTGTGCAATGGAATGGGGGCCAACGCTTCCGTCCCGAGGGCTACATCACCGATTATTTCGCTAACCAAGCCGTCAGCGCCATCGAAGCGAACCGCAATCGGCCGTTCTTCATGTATCTCGCCTTCAACGCGCCGCACACGCCGCTGCAGGCCTCGCGCGAAGATTACGAGGCGCTGAGCAACATCCCGGATCACACCGAGCGTGTGTACGGCGCCATGATCCGCGCGCTCGATCGCGGCGTTGGCCAAGTCATGCAGGCGCTGCGCGACAACGGCATCGACGACAACACGCTTGTGATCTTCACCAGCGACAATGGCGGGGCCTGGTATGTTGGCTTGCCCAACCTCAATCGTCCGTTCCGCGGTTGGAAGGCGACCTTCTTCGAGGGCGGCATCCGCACGCCGTTCTTCGCGCGTTGGCCGGGCCGCTTGCCGGCGGGCACGGTTGTTGAGGGCCCGGCGACGCATATGGACATCTTCGCGACGGCTGCGGCCGCCGCAGGCGCGCCGATCGAACGCGCCGTCGACGGCATTGACCTCTTACCGATGCTGCGCGGCGAGCAGGGCGCGCCGCGTCACGACGTGCTGTTCTGGCGCTCTGGCCCGTATCGCGTGGTTCGCGCCGGCGATTGGAAGCTGCAGGTCTCGGAAACGCCGAACCGCGTCTGGCTCTTCAATCTGCGTGCGGATCCCTACGAGCAGAACGATCTTTCCGCGCAGGAGCCGCAACGCGTGGCCGAGCTGCGCGCGCTCATAGAACAGCACAACGCAAACCTGCCTCCGCCGTTGTGGCCGGCGCTGCTGGAGGGCCCCGTGCGCATCGACGTCCCGCTCAACGCGCCCTGGACCGAAGAACAAGAATACATCTACTGGTCGAATTGAATGCTTTGGACGCTTGTAGTTATCGTCATCATCCTGGTCATCGGGACGATCTGGATCATTGGCGCTCGCGAGCCCGTGTACAGCGTGAAGGACGGCGAACCGGCATGGTTCGTCGCCGTGCGCGCGAATGCGACGCCGCGCTTCACGCCGGGTGTGCGCATCACCTGGAGCGGCGCGGCGGACTTCCCGCTGATCGGCGCTGAAGAATCGTATTGGACGCGCTTCTACGTTCTCGCGGGAGGAAGGGTCGGCCAGTCGCCGCTTTTGTCTGACGACATGGAAGACGCTTTTGTCGCGCGCATAGCGCTGTTCGCGCCGCCATCGTTCGCGCTCGGCATGCTGCGCTGTCTGTGCAATCTCGGCATCATCGCGAAGCCGAAAGGGGAGGTGATGCGCAATGTCGACGGCGTCCACTTTCGCAAGGACGTGATACCCAACAACGAATCAATCGCGGCTCTTCTGTCACGCCCGACAGCCTACGCGCCCACGATGGTCAATTTCCTCGCCTATCTGCCGCAGGCCAATTATGCGGACGGTCGCACCGGTTCGGGCGCCGATGCTTATCGCCGCTACGGGACTGTCGCGATGAAGACCGTGTATCGCACGGGCGGAGCGCTCATGTTCTACGGCAGGGTGCTGGAGATCGTGCGGCCGGCGACGGCGGGGCCGGCCGCTGGCGTATGGGATGACGTCGCGGCGATGCGATATCCTAGCCAGTCCGCTATTCTTTCGATGGAGAACGTGCCGGAATATCATGCCGCGCTCCATCATCGCGACGCGGGACTGGCGCGCACGATCGTGGTCGCGACGCAGCCAATCCCGAGTGCGGACTAAACGCCGCCGCCGAGCGCCTTGTAGAGCGTCACGAAATTCGTGGCGCGTTGGACGCGGGCGCTGACCAAAGCCTGTTGCGCCGTGTAGAGCTCGCGCTGTGCGTCGAGCAGGCTCAGATAATTGTCGATGCCTTGGCGATAGCGGGCTTCGGACATGCGGTACGTATCGGTCGCCGCTTCCGCCAGAGACTGGCGCGCATCGACTTGTTCATCGATCGTGCCGTATTCAGCCAGCGCGTCCGATACTTCGCGGAACGCCACCTGGATCGATTGCTCGTAGCGCGCCACGGCGATGTCGCGATCGGCGTTGGCGACGCCTAGCTGCCCGCGGCGCGCGCCGGCGTCGAACAACGGGATGGTCACGCGCGGCGTGAACGACCAGATGTCGCCCGCGCCATTGAACAAATTCTCGAAGCTTGAATCGATCTCGCCGCTCGAGCCGGCGATTGACACGCTGGGGAAGAAGGCCGCGCGCGCCGCGCCGATATTGGCGTTCGATGCGCGCAAGGTGTGCTCCGCCGCACGAATGTCTGGCCGCGCCAGCAGCACTTCCGAGGGCAGGCCCGGCGGCAGCGTCTCAGTGCCGAACGTCACCGCATCGATGGAGGTCGGCTTTAGCTCCTCGGGCACTGTGCCGCCGACGAGATAGGCCAGCGCGTTCTCATCTTGCGCCACCAGCGTCGTATAACGCGCCACGTCCGCCCGCGCCGTCTCCACCGTCGTCTGTGCACGGCGCACGTCAAGCATGGACGCCGCGCCGGCTTCGAAGCGGCGATTGGTCAGGTCAAAGCTCTGGCGCTGCGCCTCCAGCGTCTCCTGCGCCAAGCGCAGGAGTTCGGTATCGCCCGCATAGATGAAATAGAGCGAGGCGACTTCCGAGATCAAACTGATCTGGGCGCTGTCGCGGGCGTCTTCCGTGGCCAGATAATTCTGCAGCGCCGCGCGATTGAGGCTGCGCACGCGGCCGAAGAAATCGAGCTCAAACGCCGTGACGCCGACGGTCGCGGAATATTGCCGCGTGGTCTCGCCCGTGCCGCCCATCGCAATCGGCAATTCCTGCGATGAACCCGACACCGAACCATCCACGCTCGGCAGCAGCTCCGAGCGCTGGATGCGATAGGCGGCGCGTGCGCGCTCGATGTTGAGCGCGGCGATACGCAGGTCCCGGTTCTGGTCCAGCGCCAGCTCGATCACCTGACGCAGCTTCGGATCAGCGTAGAAATCGCGCCAAGTCGGCAGCGCCGTGCTCGCGTCGGCAGCAGGCGCCGCATACGCCGGACCTTGCGGCCAAGTGTCCGGCGTCGGCGCGGCCGGCGTTTCGTAGTGCGGGTCGAGCGACACGCAGCCGGCGAGCAGCACAGCCGCCAACGGGGGGAGGAATAGGTTTCTCATTACGCGTTTCCAATTTGCGCCGTCGTGTTGGTCGCCTCAGCAGGCTTGGTGCGGCGGCGCGCGAACATGCGGCTCACGAGGACGAAGAAGAACGGCGTCAGCACAGTGACGAGCAAAGTCGCCGCCAGCATGCCGCCGATTACGCCGGTGCCGATCGCATTTTGCGCGCCCGAACCTGCGCCCGTGGCGATCGCCAAGGGCAGCACGCCACAGGTGAATGCGAACGAGGTCATCAAGATCGGCCGCAAGCGTAGCTTGGCGGCTTCGAGTGCGGCGTCCGCCCAATCCATGCCTTGTTGGGCGAGCGAGCGTGCGAATTCCACGATCAGGATCGCGTTCTTCGCGGCGAGGCCCATCGTCGTCAGCAGGCCGACTTGGAAATAGATGTCGTTCGACAAGCCACGCAGGTTCGCCGCCAACACCGCGCCCAAGAGGCCAAGCGGCACGACCACGAGCACCGAAAGCGGAATGGTCCAGCTTTCATAGAGTGCGGCCAAGCAGAGGAAGACGACGAGCAGCGACAGCGCGTAGAGCAGCGGCGCCTGCGAGCCCGACAGCCGCTCTTCGTACGACATGCCCGACCATTGCAGGCCTGTGCCTGGCGGCAATTCGGCGGCCAAGGCTTGCATCCGGTCCATCGCCGTGCCGGAGCTCACGCCCGGCGCGCCTTGGCCCTGAATATTGAACGACGGCGCGCCGTTGAAGCGTTCGAGGCGCGGCGGGGCCGAAATCCAACGCGAGCTGGAGAAAGCCGAGAACGGCGCCATTTCGCCCTGGCTGTTGCGCACGTACCAGGAATTCAAATCTTCCGGGACCATGCGGTAGGGCGCATCGCCTTGCAAATAGACGCGCTTCACCCGGCCGCGATCGACGAAATCGTTGATGTATTGACCGCCCCACGCCGCCGAGAGCGTGTTGTTCACGTCGGCGACGGCGACACCCAGCGCGGAAGCCGCGTGGTGGTCGATGTCGAGCTGCAGTTGCGGCGTATCTTCCTGACCGTTTGGACGTACTTGCTGCAAGCGTTGGTCTTGCGCGGCCGCGCCCAGCAATTGATCGCGCACGGCGAGGAATTGCGCGCGCTCCATGCCCGAGAGGTTGGTCAGGTGCATGTCAAAACCCGACGCGAAGCCGAGTTCGGACACGGCTGGCGGGATGATCGGGAACACCATCGCGTCGCGGATTTGGCTGAAGCGGCCAAACGCGCGCTGCACCACGGCTTGTGCGCTGTTGGCGCCGGCACCGCGTTCGGCCCAATCCTTCATGTTCACGAACACGATGCCTTGGTTCTGGCCGACGCCAGCAAAGCCAAATCCGATCACCGAGAACGCCGAGTCGACGGCTTCGCCTTCATCTTCCAACAGATACGTCTCGATCTGCTCCATCACGGCGCGTGTGCGTTCGGCGGTGGCGCCGGAGGGCAGCTGCACGATGGTGATGAAGAAGCCTTGATCTTCTTCCGGGAAGAACGAGGAGGGCAGCCGCGCCATCAGCAGGCCGAGCGCGACCAGGATCACGGCGTAGAAGCCCAGCACGCGCTTGCCGGCCTTCGGCGCAAGCGTCCGCGTGACAATGCCCGCATAGCGATTGGAAAGGCTCTCGAAGCCGCGATTAAAGGCGTTGAAGAACTTGCCGAGACGGGAGCCTTCCGGCGGCGGCGGCGTGTGCTTGAGCAAAGTCGCCGTCAAGGCCGGCGTCAGCGTTAGCGCGACCAGCACCGAAAGCGCCATCGCCGAGACCACCGTCACCGAGAACTGGCGATAGATCACGCCGGTCGAACCGGGGAAGAACGCCATCGGAATGAACACGGCCGAGAGCACCAGCGCGATGCCGATCAAGGCCCCGGTGATCTGCTGCATCGACTTCTTGGTGGCTTCCTTGGCCGAGAGATGCTCCTCGCGCATCACCCGCTCGACGTTTTCCACCACGACGATGGCGTCATCGACCAAGAGGCCGATCGCCAACACCATGGCGAACATCGTCAGCGTGTTGATGGAGAAGCCGAGCACCGACAGCACGGCGAACGTGCCTAGCAACACCACCGGCACCGTGACCGTTGTGATCAAGGTCGCGCGCCAATTCTGCAGGAACAGGAACAT
Organism: Vitreimonas sp.; assembly: GCF_036392335.1. NCBI lineage: Bacteria > Pseudomonadati > Pseudomonadota > Alphaproteobacteria > Hyphomonadales > Hyphomonadaceae > Vitreimonas > Vitreimonas sp. The sequence continues at coordinate 17,474 of NZ_DASVYD010000041.1, read as the reverse complement.
GACGATGAACACGAGCACGAAGGCTTCGATCAGCGTCTTGACCACTTCCTCAATCGATTTCTCCACGAACGGCGTCGTGTCGTAGGGCACAACCGTGCGCACGCCTGCCGGGAAATTGGCGGAGAGTTCATCGAGGCGATGGCGCACGGCTTCCGCCGTGGCGACCGCATTGGCGCCCGACGCTAGGCGAATGCCCATGCCTGCTGCTGGCCGGCCGTTGAAGCGGCCCTCCATCATGTAGCTTTCAGCCCCGAGTTCGACGCGCGCGACATCCTGCAGGCGCACCGTGGCGCCATCCGGCATGGTGCGGACCAGGATTTGTTGAAACTCTTCGGGCGTGGTCAAAAGCGATTGCGACGTGACCGTGGCGTTGAGTTGCTGACCGTCCACATAGGGCGTGCCGCCGATCTGGCCGGCGGAAACTTCCGCGTTTTGCGCGCGAATAGCGGCGGCGACGTCCGCCGGCGTCAACGAATAGGAGAGCAGCGCGTTCGGATCGAGCCATATGCGCATCGCGTACGGCGAGCCGAAGGTTTGCACCTCGCCGACGCCTTCAACGCGGCTGATTTCGTCCTTCAGAGATGAGGCGATGAAATCGCCCAGGTCGGTCGAATTCGCGTTCGGATCGTCCGAAACGACGCCCACGACCATCAAGAAGCTGTTCGCGGACTTGGCGACCTGCACGCCCTGCTGCTGCACCGCTTGCGGCAAGAGCGGCAGTGCGTTCTGCAATTTGTTCTGCACCTGGACCTGCGCGATGTCGGGATCCGTGCCTTGGTCGAAGGTCAGGGTGATGGTCGCCGTGCCAGAGCTGTCGCTTGAGGCCGACATATAACGGAGATTGTCGATCCCGTTCATCTGCTGCTCGATCACCTGCGTGACCGAGTCTTCGACTGTTTGGGCGGAGGCGCCGGGATAGCTCGCGGTGATCGTCACCGCCGGGGGGGCGATTTCCGGATATTGCGCGATCGGCAATTGCGTGATCGAGAGCGCGCCCATGAGCGCGACAACGATCGCCAGCACCCATGCGAAGATGGGGCGTTCAATGAAAAACCGTGACATGAGTTGTTAGCCGTTGTTAGCCGTTGCGCCCGCGCAGCGAGACAGCGCCTTCTTGCGTGGATTGTTCAGCTTCAATGTTGACGGGCGTTGCTTCGGCGCCGGGGCGGATGCGTTGCAGGCCGTCGACGATCAGGCGGTCGCCGGGATTTAACCCGGCCGTCACCACCCATTGGTCGCCCGCCGTCGCGCCGGTCTCGATCACGCGCTGCTCAACCACGTTTTGTTGGTTGAGCACCATCGCAACGGCTTCGCCGCGCGCATTGCGCGTGACGCCCTGTTGCGGGGCGAGGATCGCCTGCTGGTTCACACCTTCAATCAGGCGCGCCTGCACGAACATACCGGGGAGAAGAACGTGATCAGGATTGGGGAAGACGGCGCGCAAACGCACCGTGCCAGTGGTTTGGTTCACGGTGACTTCCGAGAATTGCAGCTCGCCTTGGTGCGCGTACTCGCTGCCATCCGGCATGACGAGGCGCACTTGCGCATGCGTTTGGCCATTCTGTGCGAGCGCTTGGCGCAAGCGCAGCATGTCCGCGCTCGATTGCGTCATGTCGACATAGACGCGATCGATGTTTTGGATCACCGCGAACGGTTCGGCCTGCGCCGGCGTCGCCAACGCGCCTGGCGTCACGCTCGATGCGCCGATAATGCCGCTGATCGGCGCGGTCACGCGCGTGTAGTTCACGCTGATGCGCGCGTTGTCCAAGGTCGCCGAGGCTTGATCCGCGGCCGCGCGCGCGTCGTCCAGCTCTTGTTGGCTGATGGCGCCGATCTCGATCAATTGCTGGTAGCGCTCATAGCGCGCCCGCGCGGAAGCCGCCGCGGCGCTGGCGCTCGAGAGCTGCGCTTGAGCGGGGCCGGCGTCGATCTCGTAAAGCACCTGGCCGGCGCGGACGGTCGCGCCTTCCTCGAACCTGCGCGCGCGCACGATGCCGCCAATCTGCGGTCGGACTTCCGAGGTCTCGAACGCCGCGACCCGGCCAGCCAGCCGGAGCGTCACTTCATATTGTTGGGGGGCGATTTCGACGATGCCGACTTCCGGGGCCGGCGGGGCTGCGCCCTCTGCGCCCGCGGGCCCGCCGCAAGCCGCCAAAAGCGCCGCGAGGCTGACCAGACCCGCTCCGGCTACCACACGATATGACATTTTGAAGTCCCCGCTTCATTACGGTGCGTTCAGGAAACGCACATAAAAACAACACACAAAGGTTGAGAATGAGCGTTCATTCTCATATGTGGGGGAAATGAGGGTTCCTTTGCGCTAAGTCAAGAGCGCTAGGGTGCTAAAAAAATAGAGAGGAAACGCGATGGATTCGGCCGAGCCCGTCACGACCACCGAGCTAAGTAAGGCGGAACTCCGCCGCGCCCAGGTGCTGGACGCTGCGGCCAAGTGCTTCAACAACGAGGGCTTTCACAGCGCGAGCATGTCCTCGATCGCCGCCGAAGCCGGCATGAGCGTTGGCCAGATTTATCGCTATTTCGAGAACAAGGAGGCGGTGATCGCCGCCATCGTCGAGCAGAAGCTCGCTGAATGGGCCAAGCGCATGGCCGAAGTGCGCGCCCGCAATGGCGATCTGCTCGAAGAGATGATGGAAGTCGCGCGCTTCCATATCGAAAAGGTCGTCGCGCCCGAACAAGCCGCGCTCTCGCTCGAATTCCTCGCTGAAGCCGCGCGCAATCCCCGCATCGGCGAGATTGTGCGCGTGGTCGATGGCGTGATGCGCGGCCATTTGAAAGACGTGCTGCTGCGCAACGGCGCCGTGGATGACGACAAGCTCGAAGCGCGCATTGATATGATCGCCATGCTGATCGACGGCTGGGTCGTGCGCGGGGTGAAGAACCCCAGACTCAAGAAGGAGGACTACCTCGACGCGCTGCGCCCGCTGTTCGAGATACTGCTCCATTGCCCGCAAGGCGGTGGGGCGACGTGCGCCTAAGCGCCGCTTGGCGCGAAGACGGCAATCATGCACTTTGCCGCCGAGCGAAAAGGGCGGCCCATGGCGGAATGGAAGAATTGGTCGGGCAGCGTCAGCGCACGCCCCGCGCAGGTGGCCAAACCCAAGACTGAAGATGAGCTCGCGCGCATCGTCCGCGAAGCCCGCAAGCTCCGCGTGGTCGGCGCAGGCCATTCGTTCATGCCGCTCTGCGCGACCGACGGCGCGCTGCTCTCGCTCGCCGAGCTTGAAGGCGGCATCGAGTTCAACGCCGACAAGAGCCGTGTCTGGGCGCCCGCGGGCGCAAGTCTCGCCGATCTCACCGCCGCGCTTTGGGCGCAGGGCGTCTCGCTCATCAACCAAGGCGACGTGAACCCGCAAGCGCTCGCCGGCGCCATCAGCACGGGCACGCACGGCACGGGTCGGGAACTCGGCTCACTCTCCACGGCCGCGCGCGCTTTCCGGCTGATGCTGGCCGATGGCTCGATCGTCACCTGCAGCGAAACCGAGAACCCCGATCTCTTCCAAGCGCAGCGTCTCTCACTTGGCATGCTAGGCGTCGCCACGCGCATCGAGATCGATGTGCTGCCGGCCTATCATCTCGAGGAAAAGCTGGAATCGCATCCGTTCGACTGGGTCGCCGAAAACTGGGACGAGATGGCCGCGAGCAATCGCCACGTCGAATTCTTCGTTTTTCCGTACGGCAAGAACGTCGTGCTGAAGCGCCTCAATCCCGTGCCAGGCGAGGGGCCGCTGGCGCAGAAGAACGACATGGACGAGAGCGCGTTTCGCATGGTTTGTGATGTGTGTTCGGTCGCGCCGTTCCTCACATCAATGCTGCAACCCGCCATCGTGCCGCCTGGCGTGCGCCAACGCCGTGTCGGCCCGGCCTATCAAATTTTCCCCTCAGATCGCACCGTGCGCTTCGAGGAAATGGAATACGAAATCCCGCGCGAAGCCGGGTGGGCCGCATTGCGTGAGGTCATCGCCTGGATCAAAAAGCGCAATCTGCCGGTCACGTTCCCGTTCGAGTTCCGCATCATCGCCGCGGACGATATCTGGCTGAGCCCTTTCAACGCAGGGCCCTGCGTTTCGATCTCGATGCACCAATACGCGAAGATGAAATGGCGCGAGATGTTTGCCGAAGCCGAACAAATTTTCCGCGCCCATGGCGGCCGCCCACACTGGGCCAAGCGCCATACGCTCAATCGCGCGGACGTTGATGCGCTCTATCCGCAAGCGCAGCGCTTCCGCGACGTGCGCGCCGCTTATGATCCAAGCGGCAAATTCCTCAACGCCCATCTCGCGCCGCTGTTCGGCCCGGAGCCTGCTTAATGTCCGACATCAATCTGCACAGTGCGCTCATCGGCCAACAGGGCTCGCGCCAAGCGCTCAACACGCCGGTTCTCGTTGTCGACGCCGATGCGCTGAAGCGCAATATCGACGCGATGGCGGCGTTCGCGCGCGCACACAAGATCGCGCTCCGCCCGCATGCGAAGACGCACAAAAGCGCTCATATCGCGCAAATGCAAATCGAAGCGGGCGCTGTCGGCGTGTGCTGCGCCAAGCTGGGTGAAGCGGAGGCGTTGGCGCAGGGCGGCGTCGATGACATCCTGATCACCTCGCCGGTGGTGACGCCGCAAGCGATCACGCGCCTCATTTCGCTGGCCGCGCGGATCAAATCGCTGCGGGTCGTCGTCGATCACCCAGACAATGTCGATGCGCTCGCAATCGCGGCGACCCAAGCGCATATCGTACTTCAAGTGCTCGTCGACATCGATCCCGGCATCCGCCGCACCGGCGTTGCCTCACCCGAGGCCGCGTTGGAGCTCGCGCAACGCATTGCCGCTTTGCCGTCGCTCAAATATCGCGGCGTGCAATTCTATTGTGGCCAGCAACAGCACATCGAGTCCTTCGCCGATCGCCGCAGCGCTATTGAAGAGCGCACGCTCTATCTGAGCAGCGTTGTTTCATTGCTGGAAGGCGAGGGGCTGGCGCCGGACTTTATCACCGGCGGCGGCACCGGCACGCACCGCATCGACGCCAGTCTTGGCGTCTTCAACGAATTGCAGACCGGCTCCTACGTGTTCATGGATCGCCAATACAATGAATGCGACATCACCGGCGAAGGGGGCGCGGGTTTCGAGACCTCGCTTTTCATCGACGCGCGCGTCATCAGCGCCAATGCGCAAAGCATGGCCACGCTCGATTCCGGCTTCAAATCCATGTCCACCGATGGCGGCCTGCCCACCATCGTCGATGGTGCGCCCGCGACGTCGGCGTTCTTTTTCATGGGCGACGAACACGCCGCCCTCATCGCGCCCGGCCACGAATTCAAGCTCGGCGATCTCGTTACCCTCGCCGTCCCGCACTGTGACCCGACCGTGAACCTCTATGACGCCTATCACGTGGTCCGGGACGGCACTTTGGTCGACATCTGGCCTGTCACCGCCCGCGGGCGGTCCAGATAATCAAGTAAAAACAAGATAATACTGCCATGCGGCAGCTTGGCTGCTTGCACTGCGTGTTTTAACGTAGTAGCACAGCGCCACAATGGCCAAGCAAGCTCAAACCGGCGCTCTGCGCCCCGACGTCTATGACGCAATCCTGGCGCTCCGCGACCGCAAGGAAGCAGAGGCGTTCCTCGCCGACCTTTGCACGCCTGGCGAAGTCAAAGCGCTCAACGAACGTTGGCAGGTCGCGCGTCTGCTGGATGAAGGGGAGCTCTCTTATCGCGACATCGCCAAGATCGCCGAAGCCAGCACCGCGACCGTCACGCGCGTCGCGCGCTTCCTCAAAGATATGCCGTACCAGGGCTATCGCCGCATTCTTGATCGTTTGAAAGCCGCCTAAATGTCCGCACGTCTCCGCATCGCCATTCAGAAAAGCGGCCGCCTCGCCGACAAAAGCCTCGAATTGCTCGAGGCTGCGGGCCTGCGCGTCATCAAGGGCGCGAACGAATTGCTTTATCGCATCGAAAACGCGCCGATTGACCTGCTGCGCGTCCGCGACGACGACATCCCGACGTTTGTCGGTGACGGCGTCGCCGATCTCGGCATCGTCGGCTTGAACGTGCTCGAAGAGCGCGAAGACGGCCGCAGCGCCGAGCCCGTGCAGGTGATGGCGCTCGGGTTCGGCAAATGCGATCTCAAACTCGCCGCGCCGATTGGCTTCGCCTATAGCGGTCCACGTTCGCTGCAAGGTCTGCGCATCGCCACCACCTATCCGCACGTGCTCAATCGTTTCCTCGCCGAAAATGGCGTGACGGCCGAGATCGTGACCATGCGCGGCGCCGTGGAAGTGGCGCCACGCTTAAAGCTCGCCAGCGCCATCTGCGATCTCGTTTCCACCGGAGCCACGCTCGAAGCCAATGGGCTCGCGCCGCTGGATACGGTGCTGCGCAGCGAAGCCGTGCTGATCCGGGCGCCGAAGAAGATCGACCCGGAGCTGGAGAAGGTGGCCGAAAGCGTGGTGCAGCGCTTCAAAGGCGTCACGTCGTGCCGTGGCGCCAAATACGTGATGATGAACGCACCGCGCGCCGTGCTGCCGAAGATCAGCGCGATCTTGCCGGGCGCTGGCTCGCCGACGGTGACGCCGCTCGCGGGCAGTGACGACATGGTCGCGGTGCACGCGGTCTGCCAAGAATCCGTGTTCTGGGAGACGCTCGAAGAACTCAAGGCTGCCGGCGCTTCCGCCATTCTGGTGCTGCCGATCGAAAAGATGATGTGAGATGAAGCGGTTTGAGTGGAGCAATTTGAACGCCGCCGAGCGCCAAGCCGCGCTCGCGCGTCCCGCGCGCCGTCGTGACAACGAAGTCGCCGACGTGGTGCGGCGCATCTTCGACGACGTCGAGCGCGAGGGCGAGGCGGCTGTGAGGCGCTGGTCCGAAACCATCGATAAGCGCGCGCCGCAAACGCTCGCGCTCGACGCCGCAACCGTGGATGCGGCCCGCGCCAAGCTTTCATGTGAGGACCTCGAAGCGCTCGACATCGCTGTCGACAACGTCACGCGCTATCACGAAGCGATCAAACCCAAAACGCAAGAGATTGAAATTCGCGCCGGCGTGCGATGCCGCCGCGTGTGGCGCGCTATCGCCAGTTGCGGCCTCTACATTCCCGGCGGCACTGCGCCGCTTTTCTCCACGCTGATCATGCTGGCGGCGCCCGCGCGCGTCGCCGGCGTGCGCGAACGCATCATCGTGACCCCGCCCGGCAAGGGCGATGGCGCGCCGCACCCGATGATCCTCGCCGCGGCCGCCGCGTGCGGCGTTGAAGCGCTCTCTCTGGTTGGCGGGGCCCAAGCGATCGCGGCGCTCACCTTTGGCGCCGGTGTGCCGAAAGCCGAGAAAATTTTCGGCCCGGGCAACGCCTTCGTGACCGAAGCCAAGCGTTACGCGGCCTCGCTGCCCGGCGGCCCGGTCATTGATGTGCCCGCCGGTCCCAGCGAACTCATGGTCATCGCCGATGATGGCGCTGATCCGCGCATCGTCGCCGCCGATCTGCTGAGCCAAGCCGAACACGACACGGATGCGCAAGTCGTCCTCGTCGCACTCTCGGACTCTGTTGTCGCCGCCGTCGCCGCCGAGCTCGAGAAACAAACACCGCTGCTGCCGCGCGCAGAGATCGCGCAAGCCTCGCTCGCCCAGGCGCGACTCATCCGTGTGCGCGATGCGCAAGAGGCGGCGGACGTCTCCAACGCCTACGCGCCGGAACACCTGTCGCTGCAAGTCAAACAAACCGACGCGCTGATTGAAAACCTCGACAACGCCGGCGCGGTGTTCGTCGGCGCCTGGAGCGCCGAGACATTCGGCGATTACATCTGCGGCCCTAGCCACGTTCTCCCGACCGACGGCGCAGCGCGCGCCTGGAGCGGCGTCAATGTCGCGTCCTTCATGAAGAGCTTCGTCGTGCAAGAAATGAACGAGCAGGGCGCCCGCGAGTTGGCGCCCGCCGCCGCGCGTTTGGCGCGGCTCGAAGGCTTGGAGGCGCACGCACGCGCCGCCGACGTGCGGGTGCAATGATGCGCGCGCCGTTTCCGCCGCTGGTCGCCAATGGTGACGGTCTCGATGCTCCGCCGCAGTCGCCCAAAGCGCTGCAGAAGCGTATGGCCGAAGTGTATGGCGTCGACGAGAGCGCCGTTCTACCCGTGCGTGGCACACTGCACGGCATCGAACTCGTCTTCCGCAGCGCCGCGCTCGACGGCTTCGTCAAAATCGCCGTGCCAAGCACCAAAGCGCTGCTAACGCTCGCCCGCATCTCCGGCCTTGATCTTGTCACCAACAACGATGGCGTCGGCGCAACCATCGTGGCGCCGCTCAGCGAAGCCGAAGCCCGCGCACAGCTCGAACAAATCACGCCGGGCCTCCTCGTCATCGATGAAAGCGCCATCGAATTCTCGGATCGCGCCTCGCTCGCCGCGTTCGCCACAACGCAAGAGAGCATTGTCGTCATCCGTTCGCTCAGCCTAGCCTACGGTCTCGCCGGCGCACCTTGCGGCGCCGTCATCGCCGCGCCCGCCACGATCGCCAAGCTCCGCGACGTGCTAGAACCCGACGCGCTGCCAACACCGATCACCAAACTCGCGCTCGCCGCACTCGATCCCTCCCGCATCAGCGCCAATGCGCTCCGCGTCGCGCAAGTCAAATTAGAGCGTACCCGCATTGCTAAAGCGCTAGACGCACGCGCCGAAGAGGCGCCAGCCGTCTCACTCCGCGTCGAGAACCCGGAAGAAACGCGCGCCGTCTTTCGCAAATTCGCACTCGATGTAGAATGGCGCGACGCGAACACGCTGCTGCTCCCGATCAGTTTTAAGCCCGAAACCAACGATCGCGCACTCGCCGCGTTCGGTGTCGAGGCCAAATCCAATGCCCGCCGCAGCGAAGTCGTGCGCGAGACGCTCGAAACTCGCATCGTCGCGCAAGTCGATCTCGACGCCGAAGCCACGCCGCAGATCAACACGGGCGTCGGCTTCTACGACCACATGCTCTCGCAGATCGCCACGCACGGCGGCTTCACGCTCGCGCTCACCTGCGCCGGCGACCTCGAAGTCGACACGCACCACTCGATCGAAGACGCTGCCCTCGCGCTCGGCCAAGCTTTGAAGGAGGCGCTCGGCGCCCGCCGCGGCATCGCGCGCTTCGGCTTCGTGCTGCCGATGGACGAGGCGGAAGCGAAAGTCTCCGTCGATCTCGGCGGCCGCCCGTATCTCGTGTTCGACGGCAAGTTCGATGCGCCGCTGCTTGGTGAGTACCCCACCGAAATGACCGAGCACGTCTTCCGCTCGCTGGCGCAAAGCATGGGCGCGGCGATCCACGTCTCCGTCACCGGCGAAAACGATCACCACAAAACCGAAGCCTGCTTCAAAGCCTTTGGCCGCGCGCTGCGCCAAGCCGTGCGCATCGAAGGTGACCGCGTGCCCTCCACCAAAGGCTCGATCTAATGTCGACCGTCGTGGTCAAGCTGGGCGTCGGCAATACGGCGTCGGTGATGTTCGCCTTGGAGCGCTTGAACGCGCTTGCGACGCTTACCGATGATCCCGTGCGTATCGCTGACGCAGAGCGCATCATCCTTCCCGGCGTCGGCGCCGCCGCGCACGCGATGGAGCTGATCGCGCAAAAGGGCCTGCGCGACATTCTGCGCGCCTTCGAACGCCCACTGCTCGGCGTCTGCCTCGGCCAGCAATTGCTGTTCGAGTCCAGCGACGAGGGCGACGCCGAGGGCCTGGCGCTTCTCCCTGGCCGCGTCACGCGCCTACCAGCCTCTAAAGAGGCGCCCGCGCCGCACATGGGCTGGAGCAAGCTCAGAATCGAACGGGCAAATCCGCTGCTGGAAGGCGTCGAAGACGGCGCTTACGCCTATTTCGTGCATTCTTATGTGTGCCCGATCGACGCAAACACCATCGCCAGCGCCGCCTATGGCCAGCGCTTCGCCGCGATGGTCAATCGCGGCAACGCCTATGGCTGCCAATTCCACCCCGAACGCTCCAGCGCTGTCGGCGCGCGCATCCTTGCGAATTTTCTGAGTCTGCCATGCTGATCTATCCCGCTATCGATCTGCAGGACGGCGTTTGCGTGCGTCTCGTGCAAGGCCGCTTCGACGATTCCACACGCTACGGCCATCCGCGCGCGCAACTCGCAGCGTTCGCGCAAGCTGGCGCGCAATGGGTGCACATTGTCGATCTCGACGGCGCCAAGCAGGGCGCACCCGCGCAATACGAACTCATTGGCGAACTGGCGCGCAGCACCGACGTGCGCATCCAAAGCGGCGGCGGCGTGCGCGAACGCGAGCACGTGGAAGCTTTGCTCAGTGCAGGCGTTACGCGCGTCGTCATCGGCTCCGCCGCTGTGAAGCGCCCTCAAGACGTGCGCGCCTGGATCGAAGCCTTCGGCGTCGAGCGCATCTGTTGCGCCTTCGATGTGAAGCAACGCGAAGACGACGCCTTCGAAGTCGTCGTAGGCGGCTGGACCGCTGGCGGCGGCGCCACGATCGAACAAGCGCTCGCGCTCTATCCACCCGGCGCGCTCAAGCACATCCTCGTCACGGACGTTGCACGCGACGGCATTCTCACCGGACCGAATGTCGAGCTGATACAAACCATTATCGCCGCGCGCCCCGATCTCGACGTGCAAGCCTCTGGCGGCGTCGCCACGCTTGACGATCTCTCCACACTTCGCCGCAGCAACGCTGCCGGCGTGATCGTCGGCCGCGCGCTTTACGAACGGCGTTTCACTTTGGAGGACGCCCTTGCCGGCTAGACGCATCATCGCGTGCCTCGATGTGAAAGGCGGTCGCGTCGTCAAAGGCGTGCGCTTCGAAGGTCACACCGACGCCGGCGATCCCGCTGAACTCGCGCTGCGCTATCGCGACGAGGGCGCCGACGAAATTGTGATCTATGATATCGCCGCCTCCGCCGAAGGGCGCACCATCGACTACGCCTGGCTCGCGCGCGTCGCGCGCGTGCTCGACGTGCCATTGTGTGTTGCCGGCGGCATTCGCACGCTCGATCAAGCCATCTCCTGCCTCGAACACGGCGCCGATAAAGTCTCGATCAATTCGCCGGCGCTCGAACGTCCCGAATTCATCACCGAACTTGCCAACGTCGCGGGTTCGCAATGCGTCGTGCTCGGCGTCGACAGCCGCAGCGAAAATGGCGAATGGTCGATCTATCAATACACTGGCGATGTGAACACGATCCGCCGGACTTCACGCCACACGCTCGACTGGATCGTGGAGGCGCAAGAGCGTGGCGCCGGCGAAATCGTGTTGAATTGCATGGATAAGGACGGCACGCGTGACGGCTACGACATCGCCCAACTCGCCGCCGCGCGCAAATCGCTTTCGATCCCGCTGATCGCCTCCGGCGGCGCGGGCGCGGCGCGGCATTTTCCAGAAGTCTTCGCGGGCGCCGATGTCTCCGGCGCGCTGGCGGCCAGTATTTTCCATTTCAACAAGGTCAGCATCGGCGAAGCGAAGGCGGCGACGCGCGCGGCAGGTTTTGAGGTGCGCACATGAGGTTTGACCCAAGCAAAGTCGATTTCAACAAAGGCGGCGGCCTTGTGCCGGCGATCGTGCAGGATGCGGCGACGCTGCAAGTTCTGATGCTCGCCTATATGGATCGCGCAGCGCTTGATGAAACGCTCGAAAGCGGCGAGGCGACATTCTTCTCGCGCTCGCGTGGCGGCCGTTGGCGCAAAGGCGAGACCTCCGGCCATCGCATCAAAGTGCAATCGATAAGCCTCGATTGCGACGGCGATACATTATTGTTGCGCACCGAACCGCATGGCCCCGCGTGCCACCTCGGCACGGAAACGTGCTTCGGCACGGCGCTGACACGCGGCATCGGCCAACTCGGCGCGCTCGAACGCACCATCGCCGACCGCGCCAAAGCTTCACCTGAAGAAAGCTGGACCGCGAAGCTCATCGCGCGTGGCCCAAAGCGCATTGCGCAAAAGGTCGGCGAGGAGGGCGTGGAGACCGCCCTCGCCGGCGCCGCCGGCGATAAGGAGGAACTCTGCAACGAAGCAGCCGACTTGCTTTATCACCTCGGCGTGCTGCTGCATGCGCGCGGCGCGTCGTTTGAAGATGTGATGCAAGTGTTGGCGGAGCGCGAGAAGACATCATGAGCGGCCCCGTCGCCAAACCCACGATCGCAGAGATTGAGCCATACAAGGCCGGCAAGGCCAAGGCCGCCGGCTTCGACAAGCCGATCAAGATATCCGCGAACGAAAACGCGCTCGGCTGCAGCCCCGCCGCGTCGCAAGCGTATGCGGCGCTCGCAAATGCGTTGCACGTCTATCCCGATCCGCAAGCCAACGCGCTCCGCGAGGCGCTGGCGCGAAAGCACGGACTCGCGCCGTCCCAGCTCATCTTTGGCACAGGCTCGGACGAAATCTTCTCCATGGCGTGTCAAGCGTATCTCAATCCCGGCGATGAGATGGTGCAGCCACAATTCGCCTTCGCCGCCTGGGCCATTGCAGCGCGTGCGGCGGGCGCGAACGTGGTCTCGGCGCCGGAGCGCGACTATACCGTGGACGCCGACGCGATGCTCGCGGCGATCACCCCACGCACGCGCGTGATGTTCGTCGCCAATCCGGCGAGCCCGACGGGCACGTTCATTCCGTTCGCGGAAATCAAGCGCCTGCACGCCGCGCTACCAGAAAACGTGCTCCTCGTGCTCGACGGCGCCTATGCCGAGTTCGCGGAAAATCGCGCCGATTTCGATGCCGGCTTCGATCTCGCGCGTAGCGCGTCCAACATCATCGTTACGCGCACCTTCTCGAAGCTCTACGGCCTGGCCGCACTGCGCCTCGGCTGGGGCTACGCCAATCCCGAGATCATCCAGGCGCTCAACAAAATCCGCCTCCCATTCAACGCTTCCAGCGGCGCGCAAGCAGCGGCGATCGCGGCGTTGAACGATACGAATTTCTCCGCCCGTTCGCTCGCCGGTGTTGAAGCAGGCCGTGCGCAGCTCTCGGCGTTGCTGGCGGAGATTGGCCTCGCGCCATTGCCCGCGTTCGCCAATTTCGTCACCGTGCGCGTTCCTGAAACCGCGCCGCTCACCGCGGCCGAAATCGAGCGCGCGCTCGCCGAACGCGGCATTCTCGTACGCGGCCTGCAGAATTACGCCATGCCCGATTGCCTGCGCATTACCATCGGCACGGAGGCGGAGATGCAAAGCCTGGAAACGGCCTTGCGGAGCATCCTCGCACGTTAGAGATTGCGGTCATGAACCGCGTCTTCGCCAATCTGCCCACGACGATCTTCGAGATCATGTCGCGCCGCGCGGCGGAGAAGGGCGCGGTCAATTTGGGGCAGGGCTTCCCGGAGGACGATGGCCCGGCCGACATACGCGAACGCGCCGCGGGCGCGATGATCGAAGGCCCGAACCAATATCCGCCGATGCGCGGGCTTCCCGTGTTGCGTGAAGCCGTCGCCGCACATTACCGCGCGCATCAGAACATCGATCTCGATTGGCAGCGCGAAGTCACGATCACCTCTGGCGCCACCGAAGCGCTGGCAGCCGCGCTGCTCGCCTTCGTCGAACCTGGCGACGAAGTCATCCTGTTCGAACCGCTCTACGACGCCTATCTGCCCATGGTGCAGCGCGCCGGCGGCGTGCCAGGCATCGTGCGCCTGGAGCCGCCGCATTGGCGCTTCGATGCGGAACAATTAGCGGCTGCGTTCACGCCGAAAACGCGTGTCGTCATGATCAACACGCCGCACAATCCCGCCGCCAGCGTCTTGCCGCCGGAAGACCTTGCGCTGCTCGCCGAGCTCTGCCGCAAGCACGACGCGATCGTCATCAGCGACGAAGTCTGGGAGCACGTGCTGTTCGACGGGCGCGCGCACGCGTCCATGCTGCATCATTTGCGCGAGCGCACATTGAAGATCGGCAGCGCCGGCAAAATGTTCTCGCTCACCGGCTGGAAGGTCGGCTTCGCCTGTGGCGCGCCGGCGCTCACCGAAGCCTTCGCCCGCGCGCACCAATTCCTCACCTTCACCACGCCGCCGGGTCTGCAGGCGGCCGTCGCCTACGGGCTCAGCAAAGAGCGCGCTTATTTCGAAACCATGCGAGCCGAGTTCCAACGCGGCCGCGATCGGCTGAACGAAGCGCTCCGCCACGAAGGCTTCGCCACGCTCCCCGCGCAAGGCGCGTACTTCCTCAGCATCGATCTTGCCGCGTCCGGCATTGCACTCAGCAGCGAGGATTTCGCGCGCCACGCCATCGAGCATGGTGTCGCGACGATCCCGTATTCGGCGTTCTATGCTGCGCCCGGCGCGCCGCATCTCGTGCGCTTGTGCTTTGCCAAGCGTGACGAGACCTTGGATCGTGGCGCCGAGGCGCTGGCGCACGCGAAACGGGCGCTCGGCTAGAACCCCAGCAGCTTCGCGTACCGGTCGCGGTGATACGCAGCGCCGCCATAAAGCGCTTCGGCCACCCGGGCGCGCTTCAAATACAAGCCCGCATCGTGCGCATCGGTCATGCCGATGCCGCCATGCATCTGCACGAACTCGTTCGTCACCAGATGCAACGTATCGGCCGCGCGCGCTTTCGCCAGGCTCGCATATTCCGACACATCCTTCGCATCGCGATCGAGCGCATCGAGGGCGGCCATCACGCACGAGCGCGTCAGCTCCATATCGGTAAACATCTTCGCGGCGCGATGTTGCAGCGCCTGGAAGCCGCCGATCACTTGGCCGAATTGTTTGCGCGTCTTCAAATATTCGCCGGTAATCTCGAACGCCTCTTGCGCTTGGCCGATCATCTCAGCCGCCACGCCAATCGCCGCGCGATCGAGCACTTTCTGCACCAGCTCGGCGCCGCCATTCAAAGCTTCCGCCGGCGCGTTCTCGAAGGTTATGTCAGCGGCGCCACGGCTATCGACGGTGATCAACTCACGCTTCGTCACGCCCGCCGCATCGGCCTTCACCAGATAGAGTCCGTCCTTGCCGGCGACGATGAAGAGGTCGGCGATATGGCCGTCAGCCACATATCTCTTTACGCCGCTCAGTTTGCCGCCCGCGAACTTCAGCGTGCTCTTGTTCGGCGCATGGTGCGCGCTCTCATCGACAGCAAACGCCACAATGCACTCGCCCGCCGCGATCTTCGGCAGCCATTCCTTCTTCTGCGAATCCGTACCGCCAAGCATCAGCGCGCTCGCGCCAATCATCGCCGTTGAGAGCAGAGGCGAGGCGACCAAAGTGCGCCCGCTCTGCTCCAGCACGACGCCGAGGCCGACATAGCCCAGCCCCGCGCCGCCGAACTCTTCCGGCACGAGAATGCCGGCCCAGCCCATCGCCGCCATCTCGGCCCATAATTCGGGATCGCGGCCGTTCTTCTTGTCGTCGCGCATCTTGCGCAAGCGCGTCACCGGCGCTTGCTCGCGGCAGAAATCGCGCGCGGCGTCTTTGAGCAGATTCTGCTCTTCATTCAGCGTGAATGTCATTGCGTGTCCCTCAAACCCAGCACGCGCTTGGCGACGACGTTGAGATTCACCTCGGTCGTGCCGCCTTCGATCGAATTGCCCTTGGAGCGCAGCCAGCCGCGCGTCACGGCCAGTTCATCT
This sequence comes from Vitreimonas sp., assembly GCF_036392335.1. Taxonomy (NCBI): domain Bacteria; kingdom Pseudomonadati; phylum Pseudomonadota; class Alphaproteobacteria; order Hyphomonadales; family Hyphomonadaceae; genus Vitreimonas; species Vitreimonas sp. Next base: position 1,916 of record NZ_DASVYD010000041.1, on the reverse strand, counting down.
GGCGAATAGCCTTCGCCCGACCAGCCGAAGGCGCGCGAGCCTGCGGCTTCCACCATCAATTCGCAGCGTTCGATATTGAGCGTGGCGCCCGCGACTTTGAACATCGACGCCATGTGGCTGACGTTGGCGCCAGCTTTCGCTTCCTCGGTCGCGCGCTGCACGCTCAACGCATAGGCGCGCTCGAACATCTTGTGCTGGGCGATGCGTGCGCGGAGGTCCGTGTCCTCCAAGCGGCCCGTATCATCCAAGCCCACATTATCACGCGCGATATCGACGACATCGGTGCGCGCGCCCGAGCCGAAGCCCGAAATATTGGTGCGCTCATATTGCAGCAAACGCTTGGCGATTTCCCAGCCGCCATTCAGGCGGCCCACCATGCGCTCTTTCGGCACTTTTACGTCGGTGAAGAAGGTTTCGCAGAAGGGCGAGGAGCCCGAGATCAATTTGATCGGTCGCGTTTCCACACCCGGCGTCGTCATGTCGATCAGCACGAACGAAATACCCTCGTGCTTCACGCTCGTGTCCGTGCGCACCAGGCAGAAGCACCAATCGGCGTAATTGGCATAAGACGTCCAGACCTTCTGACCATTGATCAGCCAATGGTCGCCCTTGTCCTCGCACTTGGTTTGCAAGCCCGCGAGGTCGGAGCCGGCGCCCGGCTCGGAATAGCCCTGGCACCAGCGAATTTCGCCGCGCACGATCTTCGGCAGATGTTCGAGCTTCTGTTCTTCATTGGCGTACTCGAGCAGCACCGGCCCAAGCATCCAGAGGCCGAACGAATAGAGCGGCGGGCGCGCATTGATGCGCTTCAGCTCGGCCTGCAACACCGCGTTTTCGGCATTGTTCAGTCCGCCCCCACCGTATTTCTTGGGCCACATCGGCGCCGTCCAGCCGCGCTCAGCCATGCGGTCAAGCCACAGCTTTGAATCCGGATTGGCGAACTTGGCGTTCTTACCGCCCCAAACGATCTCGTCTTCCGACGTAAACGTCGAGCGCATCGATTGTGGGCAATTCGCCTCCAACCAAGCCCGCGTCTCGGCGCGGAATTGCTCCAGGTCTTCACTCATCGCGCGTTTCCTTCCACGCGCTTTTTCTAGCACTCTGATTTGCGTCAGCGCCAGTTGCCCTAAGCGTTAGGCTGCGGCGGCGTCCGCCGGCTTGTCCTTGGGCGCCAGCAGCAGGTACATAGCCGGCGTCACGATCCGCGCGATCAGGGTTGAGCTGATCAGGCCGCCAATCAGCACCATCGCAATGGGTGAGAACAGCGGCGAATCCTCCAGCAGCAGCGGGATCATGCCGCCGATGGCGGTCGCGCTCGTGAGCAGCACGGGCAGGAACCGCACTTCGCCGGCGCGCTCGATCGCTTCTTCCAGCGGCGCCCCGCGCGCCCGCATCTGGTTGGCGAACTCCACCAGCAGGATCGAGTTTTTGATCTCGATGCCGATCAGCGCGATGAAGCCGATGATGGCGGTGAAGGAGAGCGACTCGCCCCCGATCCAGAGCGCGATGAGGCCGCCCATGATGCCGAACGGGATCACGAACGCGACCACTGTCATCACCGCGAAGGAGCCGAATTCCAGAAGCAGCACGGCGAGGATGCCGAAGATCGCGATCATGATCGCGGGGCCGAGGCCCGAGAAGCTGCGCTCCTGCGCTTCCGCCTGGCCGCCGAACGAGATCGTATAGCCGGCCGGCAGATTGATCGCCTGCAAACGCTCAGCGACATCGGCCGTAACCGCGCTGGTCAGATAGCCGCTCTGCGTATAGGCGCTCACCGTCGCCGTGCGCTCGCGATCGACGCGGTCGATCGAAGCGGGGCCGGCCTCCAGCCGCGGGTCGGCGATGTCGGCCAAAGGCAGCGCGCCGCCTTGGCCGTTCCACACATAAAGCCGCGATAGATCCGAGATTTCCATCAC